>JAVLBD010000183.1:0-2815 GCA_031581405.1 Dehalococcoidia bacterium | reverse complement strand
GTATTTATGGGAAAAACAACCAAGTCGGGGGACGCTTCGGCCCACCCCAGACCCCCAGAAACGATATAATCGGGGCACCTCTACTTCAGCGGTCTTCATATATAGAGCAAAGTACTATGATACTCCCCGTCTTTTCTACAGGATGGGGAGATAGCGCTTCAGCTCGTAGTCAGTCACCTGGGTACGGTAGAGATCCCACTCGATCTTTTTATTCTTGATGAAGCTATTGAAAAGATGGTCACCGAGGGCTTTTCTCACAAGCTCGCTGTCCTCAGTGAGGAGGATTGCTTCAGACAGGCTCCCCGGTAGCATCTCGATCCCTCTCCGCTGCCGCTCATCCTCTGCCATCTCAAATACGTTCTCCTCAACGGGGGCGGGCAGCTCGTACCCTTTCTCAATCCCCTCCAGCCCAGCCGCCAGCATCACAGCGAAGACAAGGTAGGGGTTACATGCGGGGTCCGGGGAGCGGTACTCCAACCGGGTGGCATACTCCTTTCCTGGCTCATATTGCGGGATGCGGATCAGGTCCGAGCGGTTTCTGCGAGCCCAGGAAATATAGCAGGGCGCCTCATAGCCCGGGATTAACCTCTTATAGGAATTCACCCACTGGCAGGTGATAGCGGTAATCTCCGGGGCATGTTTTAACAACCCCGCCATATAGCCTTTTCCTATTTTGGATAGGTGATAGTCATCATTTTTGTCAAAGAAAGCGTTACGTTCGCCTTTGAATAGCGATTGGTGAACGTGCATCCCATTGCCATTTACGCCAGAGGCAGGCTTGGGCATGAAGGTGGCATATACCCCAAACTTCTGGGCTACCTGCTTCACCACCAGGCGATAGGTCATTACACTATCGGCCATTTTCAGGGCCTCGGTATATCTCAGGTCGATCTCATGCTGACTCGGGGCTACCTCGTGGTGCGCAAACTCCACCTTGAGACCCATCTCTTCAATGGCGAGGATCGTCTCGCGGCGCATGTCGGTAGACACGTCCGCCGGGGTCAAGTCGAAATATCCCCCCTGATCCAAGGGCTCGGGGCTCACGGCATCCTTGAAGTAGAAAAACTCCAGCTCTGGCCCCACGTAGAAAGTGTAACCAAGGTCAGCAGCCCTTTTCAGGTTCATCTTCAGTATATACCTGGGATCACCCTCGAATGGTTTGCCACCGGGCTGCAGGATATCACAGAACATCCTGGCAACCGTATGCGCTGCTGGTCTCCAGGGAAGCATACAAAAGGTGTCGGGATCGGGCATAGCTACCATATCGCTTTCATCGATGCGGGCAAACCCCTCGATCGAGGAGCCGTCGAAGCCTATCCCCCGGTCAAGGACCCTTTCCAATTCCTCCACAGTGATCGCCACGCTCTTTAAAAAGCCCAGGATATCTGTGAACCAGAGCCTGATGAATTTCACACCCTGCTCTTTTGCTTTTTTTAGAACATTCTCTTTGGATGCTTCAGACTTGGTTGCCATATCAAATCCTCCCTCCCCGCCAGTAGCTTATATCTGTACTCTATGCACTGTCAATATTAACCTTAAATACCCGAGTCATACCGCCAGGATCCTTAGCTAACTCTATTCCCGCCCCAGGAAAGAGGTCCTTTGTCCATGAGACTAATTCAGGCCCCTGGGCCGGCCCTATCTCTAAAAGAACGATGCCACCGGGGCGGAGTTTTTCCGGTATATTAACAAGAAGCTGGCGAATTATATCAAGCCCATCGCGGCCACCGGCCAGGGCCACTGCCGGCTCGTACATTTTTATCTCAGGGCTCAGCCCCCCCCATTCTTCATCCCGTACATAGGGCAGGTTGGCAATGATGATATCTACCGGCTCCGGAACTGGATCCATGAGGTCGCCTTCCAGCAGATGGACCCGAACATTATGCCGCTCACAATTAATCGCCGCTATCTCCAGGGCGAGAGGGGAGATGTCGGTTGCATAGACCGTGGCCTGCGGTAGAAGCAGTGCCAGGGATACTGCGATGGCCCCGCTGCCGGTACCGATCTCGGCGATAACAGGGTTTCTCTCATACGGTTGGGGTGTCGCAGGATTCCCATCAGTCGACTCTTGAGGGATGATGATTTCATTACCTGCACTAGCGAATTCCGCAAACCCAGGGAAATGGCGCTTTACAAAATCGATTGCCTCCTCCACCAGCAACTCACTCGCTTGCCTGGGGATGAGCACACCGGAAGCCACAAGGAAGTCATGTCCAAAAAACTCGCGGTGACCGGTTATGTAAGCAAGAGGCTCACGGGTCAAGCGACGATTTATCAGGTGATAGAAGGCCTGCTCCTCACCGGGCAAGAGTTCATCCTCAAGCCGTACATAGAGATGAGTGCGGTCAATGCTCAGTACGTGCATCAGAAGCAACTCTGCCTCCAGCGGGGCGTCCTCGATAGCATGAGCGGCAAGGGTTTTTGCGGCCTGGTAGCGGGCCTCCTTTACTGTCACGCTTCCTCCAGCCACTTTGCCCGATCATGCGACGTTAGGGCGTCGATAAGGGAATCAAGCTCCCCGCCCAGAATGCCCTCCAAATTATGGAGGGTGAGTCCGATGCGGTGGTCGGATACTCTTCCCTGGGGAAAGTTGTAGGTACGAATCTTCTCGGAGCGATCCCCGGTACCAACCTGTGAGCGGCGCTCTTTCGCTATCTCCTCTGAATGTTTTCTCTCCTCCTGATCAAGAATGCGAGCCCGCAGCACTGCCATGGCCTTCGTCTTGTTTCTCCCCTGGGACCGCTCGTCCTGACAGCAGGCCGTAATCCCTGTAGGCAGATGCACTATACGCACCGCAGTGGCTACCTTATTCACA
>JAVLBD010000182.1:0-2822 GCA_031581405.1 Dehalococcoidia bacterium | reverse complement strand
TGGTAAATTTCAAAACCCATAAGCAACTCGTATACAACCTTTTGGTTATGTTTGTATAAATCTATTCGTCAAAATAATATCCTATCCTATAGATATCGCCTTCATGAAAATCCGATTGAAATCGGGGATTGTGGTCAGCTCGATATACTCGACTAGCTGGGCAATCTTTTGTGCGTCGAGCCGCTTACTGCTTGAGAGCAGAGCCATCTTGGCTCCCATACCGGCGGCGTTCCCCACCTGTTGAATGCGATCCGGGGGCAGCGGTGGTAACATACCAATTGTAATCGCACTAGCAATATCTATGTATGTACCAAAAGCACCGGCGATAACTACCTTTTCGATATCCTGCTCGTCGCGGCCCTCTGATTCCAGTAGAGCTTGAATACCGGTACGTATGGCACCCTTGGCCAACTGTAGTTCCCTTATATCACTCTGAGTAAGAGCAATCGCTGGTTGCCCATCTCGCTCTTGCTCGCTAACAAGCACGAACTCGCGTTGCCCGTCGCTTGTGCGAACTCGCTGGTGATTGCCCATCCTCCCCCTGGTGTTGAGAACACCTGCCAGGTATAGCTGGGCCATTGCATCAAGAATACCCGATCCGCAAAGGCCAGTAGGGGGGGAGCCAGCGATGGTCTGATATTCAATTCTATCATCTGTCAGCCGTAATCGTTCAATGGCGCCAGGTGCTGCTCTCATGCCATACTTGATGTGGCCCTCTTCGAATGCGGGGCCGGAAGCACAGGAAACGCATGCAATCTGACCATTGCTTACCAGTGAGACCTCTGTGTTGGTACCGATATCTAGAGCCAGTACCACCCCATCAGCCTGCCAGACTCCGGTAGACAGCAACATGGCCACATGGTCAGCACCAACAAAACCGGCTATGTTGGGCAGTAAGTGCAAATAAGCGCCCGCAGCTACGCGGAGCCCCGTATCACGGGCTTTAATGTCCATGGCATCACTAACCGCTGGTAGGAAAGGGGATGTCGCCAGTTGCGCAACCGGCAAGCGAAGTAATAGGTGATGTATGGCTGTATTACCTACAGCCACTACCTCCAGGACTTCCTCTGGTTTAGCATCGATGGGAGCACAGAGATCAAGGATCAACTTGTTCAGTGCATCGATGAGTACCCTTTGTAGCCGAACTGCTGCGGCGGGCGATTTCATGGCATACGTTAGACGCGTGATAATGTCCTCACCTGATGCAATTTGAGGATTCATAATGCCCTGGGCAGCAAGCATTCTACCGTTGTCCAGATCTAGAAGGTAACCAGCTATCTTAGTAGTGCCGATATCAAACGCGAGACCCAGGCGGTGTCCCGATGGAGGGCTAATAGCTATGACTTCGTCGCCACGCACTGAAGCCTGTATATTCCAATCACTGGATCGGATTTGAAGTGAAAGGGTGCGCAGAACTTCAATGTCTATAGTACAACATTTAATCTGGTATTGATTATAGAGCATCCCTAGAGTCCGCCCGGCATCAGCCCGCAGGTCTGATAGGGACGGAGATGGCAGCTCGACTTCATAGGAATGAACCGGCGGATCCAGGTCAACAGTAATATCCAGACCCTCAACCTGTGTCCGTTGTAGTGCCGTTAAAGATTCAGGCGGAACATATACTTTGCAGTCACCAAGCGGGTAGGTCTGGCAGGCGAGGCGATAGCCATCTTTGATCTCCTGCGGTAATAGGGTGCTTTTTTCATTTTCGGTTGGTGGCGAGACTAGCCCGGTTAGTACCTGTAACTTACAGGGGTGGCATGTTCCGAGGCCACCGCAGAGGCTGATTAGATCTATTTCAAGATCTTGTGCCGCTTGCAGGAGCGATCGACCACTAGGGCACTCTCCGCATCGGTCTAAAGGATCGAAATGAATTTTGTACAATTTCACTTCTTAGCGAGTTCGTAGGTTTTACCCGTTCGGATCATGGCCTTAAGATTCTCCGTTTTGATGACAGCAGGGAGCTCACAGCCAGAGCTCAATATAAATCCGCCATCTCCACCAACTTCATCGATTAGCTTTTTACAGTAAGCCTCCACCTCTTCCGGCTTCCCGATGGACAGCAGCGCGGGGTGTACATCACCACAGAGACAGGCGTGATTGCGAAGTACCTCTTTGGCAGCGAAGATATCCGTAGTGCCATCGAGCGCTAGAACCATGGAGCCCCGCGGCAGTTGCTTGAAGTAGTGGATATTTTTTCCCCAGTCTGTATCCAGGTGGAACCAGGTAACGATACCCTCGGACCACATAGCATCTACGATCTCCTTTGTATATGGCCACCAGAAGCGCTCGAATATTTTAGGGGGATAGAAGAAGCCTCCGGCGCGCTCCTCAACAACCAGCGTAATCTTGTTATCGAAGATTTTTGAACCATTGATAGTGGTCTCGATGAACTCGCTCGTTATTCTCTTTAATGCCTTCTCTGCAATGTCCGGGTTGTAGTATAAGTCTTCGGTAAACTTGACCATAGAACGGCCCAGTGAGAGCCGGAAAAAAGGGTGGCACGTAAAAAGTGTGGGAGGATACATGGTAACCACCCCGCGTTTCGCCCACTCCTCCATGCCCCTGAAGAAAATTGGGAGCAACTCATTCATTATTTTGGTAAGCTCCGCCGGCGTGATATCTAAAATGCGGAAGAGGAAGTCCTCGGTCATAAACTTCTCCCAGCCTATCTCTGCTATGATGTCGTAGTCCTCAGGCTTCAATATTTCCTCTTCACACGCCTGGTAAGCGTAGTCGTCGGGCAGGTCCATACCGGGATAAGCCAGCCTGAGCCCGAGGGCCAGTGTCATTATTGTTTTACTCATAAGTATCGACTTGCC
>JAVLBD010000181.1:0-2838 GCA_031581405.1 Dehalococcoidia bacterium | reverse complement strand
AGCGGCCTCGACCATGGCGGTCGCTGCGGGACGGAGAGCTCTCGAAGTTGCCGGGCTTTCTCCGCAGCAGCTTGATATGGTAATTGTTGCTACCAGTAGCCCGGATAGAATAATGCCGGCAACTGCTGCCTTGGTGCAAAATGAATTGGGTGCAGAAGGTGCCGCCGCTTTCGATGTTAACGCCGCTTGTAGCGGTTTCATCTATGCCCTCATAACGGCCTATCAGTTCGTCGCCGCAGGCGCATGCGAGAATATTCTGGTAGTTGCCAGCGAGGCTGTGAGCCGTTCCATCGATTGGGAGGACCGCTCAACCTGTGTCCTTTTTGGCGATGGAGCTGGGGCCGTGGTGGTACAGGCAAACGAGAGTGTCACGGATATGCTCAGCTTTGTAATGGGTAATGACGGCTCGGGCGCTGATCTCCTTTATGTACCACACCCCTGCGGTTTACCAACCAATACGCATAATGACAAACGCTATTCTATGATTATGGATGGGAAGAATGTGTTCAGATTTGGGGTTGCTGCTCTGGCTGACGTCTCCAGGCAGGTTATCGATGCCGCCGGACTCAGTATATCGGATATCGATCTCTTTATCCCCCATCAGGCGAACAACCGTATCACGCAGGCGGCAATGAAGGCATTGGGTATTTCCAGTGAAAAGGTCTTCGTCAATCTCGATCGCTATGGAAATACCTCAGCAGCGTCGCCGGCCATCGCCCTTTGCGAAGCGGTGGAGCAGGGTAGACTCAAACAAGGAGACCTGGTAGTTCTTGTTGCCTTTGGTGCGGGCCTGTCCTGGGCTGCTACGGTGTTGTGCTGGCAGCCAGACGCCTATTCTTAACTTTATGGTTGCATTGAAAAATTGGGTAGATTTTGTAGTAATCTCGGTTATGCTCTCATAAGATACCGCTGAAAAAGAGGTGCAGGATATTTCCTGCCGGGGGTACCCCCTAGCTTCAAAAAGACCCCCAAGTTTGGGGGAATGGGGGGTGGATTGAGGTTACGTCAGTAGTCTCCATAATTGTAACAGAGCGAAATAGTATAGAAAGGAGGGATGAATGCAAACAAAAGCTCTTACTATGATGGATGCACTTTTTCCCAGGGTGACCCTGGTAAGGGATCTGCTTCTTATACTAGGTTTTGGTGCTATCACCGCGCTCAGTGCGCAGATTGCCTTCTACGTTGGCCCGGTCCCCATTACGGGGCAGACCTTTGCCGTTCTTCTGGCTGGGGCACTCTTGGGTAGCAAGCGTGGTGCATTAAGCCAGCTTACCTATCTGGCGTTTGGAGCAGTGGGTGCTCCGATATTTGCCGGATGGCACGGAGGACCGGCTGTGATTGCGGGTCCCACAGGTGGCTACCTTGTAGGATTTGTGGCGGCCGCCTTCGTGATAGGCTTGCTCGCTGAACGTGGATGGGACCGCCGAATCTGGAGTATGGCCATAGCAATGCTCATTGGTAACGCTGTAATATACGCCTTTGGTCTACCATGGCTCGGTTACTGGCTTAGCCGTTTCGCTCCGGAAAGCTCGGTGTTCACTATTGGACTCTATCCATTCATACCAGGGGATATGCTCAAGATCGCTTTGGCAGCAGTGGCATTACCTTCCGGGTGGGCCTTAATAAACAGGTTGGGAAGGTAGTTGAGCCTATCGCATGTGTGTCTATTGAGGGGGCTACACCCCCTCAATCTTCACGCGGTGGGTTGGCGATCTAAACCAATAGTTTGCTAAGGGAGGCGACGCATCTTCACTGGTAGCCTGTAGTGTGTCCGTCATCTTAATATCGCTGGGTAACTGGTGACAACTCAGAGGGGGTGAGTAAAATCGAGATAACCTGGCTGGGTCATTCTTGCTTCAAGATTAAGGGGAAGGAGGCCACCGTGCTTACCGATCCCTATGATGAGAGTATTGGCTACTCTCTGGGAGAGCCCAAGGCGAATATAGTCACCTCCAGCCACTCACATCCCGGGCATGGCTTCACCTCAGGCGTTGGTGGTGAGCCGAGGATTGTCCATGGTCCCGGTGAATATGAAATCGCGGGTATTTTTATCACCGGAATTGGCACCTACCACGACTCAACCAAGGGGAGCGAACGGGGGAAGAACACCGTCTATCTTATCGAGATGGATGATATGAGGCTGTGCCATCTCGGTGATCTGGGGCATCCCCTCACGACGGAGCAAGCGGAGGACATAGACGGCGTAGATGTGATGTTAGTGCCTGTTGGCGGGTTATCCACGATTGATGAGGCGACCGCAGTTGAGGCAGTAAGGCTTCTTCAGCCCAGGATAGTCATACCCATGCATTTCCAAACCGAGGTGCTGCGTTTCCAGCTAGCATCCGTAGACCGCTTCCTTAGGGAAATGGGGATAAAGGCCGGGTTATTGCCACAGCCTAAGTTCTCCATAACCAAGACAGGCTTATCCGAGGAGACCCAGGTGGTGGTATTAGATTACCGGGGCTAGAGAGCCTATTGAACTAAACTAAGAAAAGGCTCTACCGTATTACCTTCCTCAGTCTGCTAAAATCGCTATCATAGTGGAATGATGGCTTGACCATTGGACTTGAGACAAGCTTTCCAAGGGGCCTATGTCCCATGTTTTAATAAGAAACTCACTACAGCTGGTTTCTTCCACGTGGTCATGCCACTTTGTCATTCTGAACTTATTTCAGCTTCTCTTGTGTCACTATATTAATATTAATCTTGAGATTCCGAAACAATTTCGGAATGATAGTGGAGTTCTCAGATATAATTGTCATGCTGAATTTATTTCAGTATCTATAGGAAGGGCAGGGAACGTAGCTCTATTTTAAAAGCACTACATTTTGAGAATGC
>JAVLBD010000180.1:0-2856 GCA_031581405.1 Dehalococcoidia bacterium | reverse complement strand
CTCATAGGCTACGCCCATCAGTACGATGAAAGGCCGGCAAGCTTCATGACTTTCTAATAGCATCTCTACAAACAGCCGTAGTATATTGATCAACTTCTGCTTTGGTGAGATATCACTTAAGACCTGTGACTTATACCCTTCGAATAATTCCGATATCATATGATCGAAAACGGCGATAAGAATATCTTTTTTGGAAGAGTAGTACCAGTAAATACTTCCCTTGGATAGTCCATACTCCGCTGTAATATCGTCAATCGTGGTATTTTCATACCCCTTGCGCTGGAAACAACGCATAGCAGCCTCTATGATCTGCGTTTGTCTGATCTCCGGTGATCCCCTTTTCGGTTCATCCATTTCTATAATTGTTCTTTGTTGGTTCATATTTACTCCGTGACTGCTAATTGGAATGGCACATTGAAAGAATATCGATCGTAATGTCATTATACTGACTGGTCAGTTCAGTGACATTATCATAGTTGATCAGCAATGTCAAGAAGGAATTCTTGTTGCGATTAAGCCAGCTGATGCTACGGCCACACGGCTACGACGACGGCGTCGTCGGGGTTGCACCACTGAGATTACCACGCTGCCCTCGCGATGACGATGGTGTTTTAAATCACCGCAATGATAGATAAATGCGGGTATGACAGAAAAGGGACGGGGTCACCATGACTCATCATCAACAACACGCGCGCCTAGCTTCTTCGCCTCGTGAATGAGCCTCAGTGTGTGCTTACGTGGAGATGAACTCTTCCCGAACAGTTCGTATAGTTCCTTATCACTATATGCCACGAAACCGGGTGGTATCTTCCCCCGATCCGCCTCTGTCTTGTAGAAGGCCACAAAATCATTGAGGGTATTGCTCCAGAGGAGCACGTAGCCCCTTGTCAAAACTCGATTCTCAATCTCAGTCAACTCTTTATCATCAGCAGGGGCATCGGGATATTTGAGGGGATATCGCTTGCTTGTAAGGTGTGCTATGATCTCCGATTTATGCTGTCGCAGTTCCTCTATAATATCAGGGGGTAATGGATCTGGTGCTCGAACCCTGAGATGTTCCCCCTCGGGTACAAGTATTGCTCTAAACTCCTTGCATTGAGCTATAAGCGTCGCTGCATTCATTACAACAGCTCCTCCCAAACTTTACTTGTTTGATGCTCTATCCTCCGGCGAGAAGCTTCACATGCTTCATATGCTTCACTTTCGCTACTTTTTATACCTGAAGGGGATGAAGCATATGATGAAGCATATGAAGGGTAGGGCTCTTTGGGTGAAGGGTCTGGGTGAAGCATGTCAGCTTCAGGTGAAGCATGTGAAGCGTTGTTTGGGGGGATAGGGAAACCATAACGACGAGATAGTAGTGCCATACGGTGCTCATCCCACTGGATAACAGCCCGTCGATTACCGATGGCTTTCTTTGACTTTAGGCCGAGATCTCTTCTAACAATGGAACCTACCTTGCGAGGTGAGATAGTTTGTTCGGAGCGCTCCAGGTGCTCCTTTATCACATCTTCTTTGTTTATATGTTCTGTAATAGCTTTAACAGACAGTTCTCCGCCTTCCTCTCTAATAGTAAATATGGCTTCGAGTATCAGGGCTGGCAGTGAATTGCGCCTATCCTCCACCAGTTCCTCCTGCATACTGGTAATGAATTCATCCAATGTTGCCTCCAGTGCTTTATCGCCCTGGGCCATTGCTTTAAGTGGTAAGAGGATTTCCTGAAGGCGAGGCTCAAGGTTACCAATTGGTCTCGCATCCTCCAAATTGAAAGCTCTGACTTTCGGCAAGTAATCCAATCTGAAGCCCAGCAGCTTGCAGCGTAAAGCGGTAACCTCCGCCTGAAAGCGTGGCCCCAGCACCAATGGAATATCGTCCCTCGTCAGACCTTCAGATTCCCACGTCAAGCAACGGCTTTCCAGGGCTTTGTCCGCCCACCGTTTACGGGTAGCAAGTATCTTTGGCCCAAACACCTTATAGCTATGCGGCTCCCATTTCTTTTTATTCGTTGGTTCTGAACGGAGTACAGGGCTGCCCGGTTTGTAGCCTGAGTTTAGTATCTTTACAATCTCCGCCTTTGCATCACTGCGGCTGAAGTCCGCTTCATCAAGAACCAACGAGCCTCCATAGATATCAATAGTGCGGAAAATCGGAGAGGAAGTCGTTGCACCTGCAGCCCAAATAGCCCTGAATGCGATAGACCCAACCACCTCTAGGAACCGGGTTTTACCCGTACCATAGTCACCAAGCGCCCGGAGATAGGGTAAGGTGGGCAGTGGTTCATAGACCCAACTGAGGAGGATATACAATGCAGATATTGCCTCGAAATTGGCTGGGAGGTCAACATATCGATGTATGAAATCCCTAACCTCGGTCAACAAGCTGCTGAGGTTACCGTACTCTTTGACATCACAGGAAAAAGAAACAGTTTGACCGGGAAGGACACCGGTAATTGGTTTATATATGGTGTTGCCCGTGGTGTATCCCGTCACCTTGGTTGTAGGACCGGACGAAGTTCTTATGACAAAACTACGTTCACTGGTGGACGCATCTATTATCATCTCGCCTATGGTTCCATCCTGTAAAATAAACCCGGGACAATAGAGTTCATTAGGCTTCACTTCGTTAGTAGCCTCTAGTGGTACAGCCAGCGCCTGCAGCTCCTCTACAGAGTGAGTGAGAAGGAAGTCATCGACTCCCACCTTCTCAGTCCCTTGTTGAGGCAGGTGTACTGAAGACACTAGTGCACCCTTACGCTGTAGGTGTTCAGCAAGCCTCTCCATTGCTTGCTTTACCTGTGATTTAGTCGAAACATCGGAGTCATAGGCTATGACAACCTCTCTCCCATTGAGGGCTATA
>JAVLBD010000017.1:0-16065 GCA_031581405.1 Dehalococcoidia bacterium | reverse complement strand
GACCCCCGACAGGAAGTATCCTGCACCTCTTTTCAGCGATCTCATATTGACAAACATCGTATATTTTCCATTAATCATTAGTCTACATCAGCTCTATCTCATGGCAATCGGGGTCAATGATGAGAGTCGGCTCGGTTAGTTGTTGCACCTCCTCGGTGGTCCACCCCGGCGCGACTTCCTTAAGCACCATCCCCTTGTCGGTCACCTCGATGACCGCAATGTCAGAAATGATCAAATTGACACATCCCATTGCTGTTATGGGATAGGTGCATTTCTTTAAAATCCGTGGCTCACCTGTTTTGGTGATGTGGTTCATTAAAATTATTTTTCTTTTAGCCCCATAGGCCAGGTCCATAGCGCCACCGATTACTCCGATTTTCCTCTCCGGAACCATATAGTTAGCCAGATCGCCTTTCTCTGAAACCTGGAATCCGCCCATGACACTGATGTCCAGATGCCCTCCCCGGATCATGGTAAAGGACTCGGCGTGGCCAAAGCAGCTCATTCCTGGCCTGGGATGCACCGTCTGCCCGCTGGCATTGAGCAGGTCGGGGTCTCCCTCACCGGGAGCTGTAACCTCACCGAAGCCCAGTATACCGTTCTCAGATTGGAACAGCACCTCCCTGCCGACAGGGATGTAGTTTGCGCACAATACCGGTATCCCTATGCCCAGATTTACGGAATCGCCATCCTGGAACTCCTTCGCTGCTCGAAGGGCTATGGTCTGTCGGTCCAATTTGAATTTCTCTTCCATGGTCGTTCCTTATGCGCCCCCCCGCTTTATAAACTTATCGTGTGATGCCTGAGCCTCCTCATCGATAACATCCTCGTCACCGCCGTATTCTTTGGGGCGAGCAACTACCCTGTCAACATAGACGCATGGGGTGACGATTTCTTCGGGGTCAAGCTCGCCTAGCTCTACTATCTCATCAACCTCGGCGATGGTAATCTTAGCGGCGCCGGCCATGGTCTCGTTGAATGTCCTCGAGCTTCCGCGGTACACCAGATTACCCCAGCGGTCGGCCTTGTGCGCCTTTATCAGGGCGAAATCGGCCTTGATGGGGAGCTCCAGCATGTACTTCTTACCATCGATAATCTTGGTCTCCTTCCCCTCCTCCACCACCGTGCCCACGCCCACCGGGGTGTAGACCCCGCCCAACCCGGCTTTGGCTGCCCTGATCCGTTCCGCCAGTGTCCCCTGTGGGACCATCTCCAGCTCTACCTTTCCCGCACGCAGCAGCTTCTCGAAGTTGTTTTCAAATATAGCGCTCACCGGAGCCGAAGCGATAGCTTTCTTTATCCGACCGTTCCTCACCAGTATATCCATATCCTCGGCAAATTTATAACCCATAAGCTTCCACACACCGGAGCCGAAGCCGGTTGTATTGGACACTGTCGTAAGGTTTTTCACACCCTTTCTGTCCAGCGCTTCCATGAGCATGGTAGGACAGCTGGCTACGGTTCCAAAGCCGCCGACCATTATCGTAGCTCCGTCCTGTATATCGGCAACCACTTCATCGAAGCTATTAAATATCTTGTTTATCGGCATAGACTACCTCCAAGTTTCTAAGTGGCTGCTTGCCGCATGGTATGATAACGATGCACCAGGCGGGCCCCCTTCATGCCCGATTCCCCTGATTGGTGTGTGCCCATTCCTCTGCCGCCGGCATCGGCACCAACGATGAAAAGCCCGGCGACGGGTGTCTTCTGGGAGGGCTTGTGCTTGCCGCACTGACCGACTATCTGTGCCAGGCCCACACACTCACCGCCCTGCCCGGGGAGCACACTATCCCGTGTTGCGGCTGATACCTCGGCTGGCCCCGTAGCCTGCCTTTCGAAACAGGCGTCCATGAACCCAGGAAAGATTTTATCCAGTATACCGTCTAATTTATCATTCTGCATCTTTATCTCAGGGGCCTTTGGATCGGGGGAGCAGATGGTGCCCGCAATAACGCATTGCATATCTGCAGGAGCCATGCTGGGGTCGTAGTTGGATGGGACGGTGAAGAACGCCAGCACCTCATCGGGTACATGACCGGCCTTGATCTGGAGGAAGCGCTCCATGTTTAACCAGGTGTCATCGGCATAGATCATGGCCATCTGCTCTTTTACCACCTTCTTATTAAGGAAGTATCTGACTGCAGTGAAGGCCCATCCGGGCACCAGATCCCTGATATAGTTAACATAACTCTTGTCGAACTCTTTCTCGCCTACGAGCTTCAGCACGGTGGGCTGAATACCGACGTCGCTCACAACTATAGATGCGTCGAAGTCTCCCTTTGCTGTGGCTATTCCAGTGACGCGGCCGTTGGACACGTTTATTTTCTCCACCCGGGCACCCATTGTTATCTCACCGCCGTTGGCCTTAATATAATCAGCAATGACCCCGAGCATACGACCAAAACCGCCTTTATAGTAGCCACCGCCTCCTGCGGTGGCTATATGCTGCATAATCGCTCCCTGCTCGGAGGCGGCTACCAGGTCGATCGGTTCGGCCAGGGAACCGTTAGCGTGCATACAGAAGAAACTGTACAAACCCCATGGCACCTTCCGCTGAGCAAGCCATTCGTCGAATGTTATATCATCCATGGCATCGAGCTGCTCTGGGGTGAGGAAGGCAAGCTCGGCTAGTGTTGGGATGGCTTCCTCTCCCTCCTTATCGTCCAGCCCCCACAGGTCAAAGAGGGGTTTGGGGTCCTGCGAGGTCTGCGACATCACCACGGTCTTATACTTGTCTGCTGACTTATGCCGGTATGACATGGAGACCCGTTCACAGGGGACAGCGCCCAACTGATCCTCGATACCCAGCTCAGCGTACAGCTGCGGGAAGGCCGACCCCGTCATGGGGACCTGGAGCTTGGGTTCCAGGTCGTACCGAAAACCTTTATGCTCCACGGTTATCGCCTTGCCGCCGGGTATCGTATTCTTATCTACCAGCAGTGTTTTCAGCCCCCACTTGCAAAGGAGGGCAGTGCAAGCCAGGCCTCCCGGCCCCGCACCGACTACAATGACGTCGTATTTAGGATTCGCCATATTGCTCCTACTGTTGAACAGTTGGGATCGGCGCTACTTGGGATTCGCCTTGCCTTCATCCTCCCACTTTTTCATTAGCCAGTTGAACTGCTGGAACAGGGATTCCGGCTCCTCTTTACCGGGCTCCTGCCACGGGCCCGGCAGGTTCATGTCCTTGGCGATGATTTTATAGCAGTTGTACGACTCCGTAGCTCCCGAATTGGCTCCCAGGTGCCAGGCAGCACCGGTGGCGTACAGGTTCTTTATGGGGGTGCGGTGGTTTGCCAGCTCGGGAGTCGGCCGCTTCTCCTCAACCTGATGCGGCACCCGGTCAATGATACCGATACTCGAGTTGGGTGCCAGGTTCTTCATCCGCAGGCAGTCATACGGGCTATTAGAATCGACGCCGATTATATTATCCCATGTCATATTGGGCGCGTGCCGCTGCCACAACGTTATGAGGTCCTCAGCATACTTTTTCTTTATCTCCAGCCACTCCCTCTCGGTGTGAGCACTGGCGGGTGGTCCCAACTGCTCGTTGTTTGCCGTGTGGAATCCGGGCGGTGCGTACGATGGATCGGGAATACTGTGGCACCATACGGTGGGACAGAAGTCTTCCAATGGTGGGAATTTCCCCAGCCTGGACCAGTAGCATTCGCGGGCTACATGCATAGGGTCGTTGTCCTCTGCGATCCCCATCCAGAATGCATCATGTATATCGGGATTGAATGCTTCAGCATCATACTTTGGAGCATCATGCAGGGCAAAGGTATACCACATCAGGCAGCCGAACTCTGTCTCCAGGAGCTCGATGCGCCGTGTCAACACGTCATCGAGATACTCTCTACCGATAAGGTCGAAGCAGAGCTGCTCCGGGTTCAATGTGCTTATCACCATCTTGTTGGCCTTGATCTCGCTGCCATCGGTGAGGCGTATGCCTTTGGCTTCGCCATTCTCGATGATTGCCTTGTCAACCTCTACACCAAGGAAGAACTTCGCCCCATCGCGTACCAGTATCTTGTGGGCGGCATGGGCTATCTGGTGCGTTCCTCCTCTAGCGAATGCCATGGATGGCATCATGGAGGCATAACCGAATGTCCAGGCACCGGCCCCGGTCTGGTTGACATCCATTGTGGATGAGAGGACGAAGCGCAGGTTAATATACTGTAGCTCCTTGCTTTCCCAGCATTCCCGGGCGTTGTGAACGTGGGTGGCTGACATCAGGAGGGAATCCGGGTTTATACCGGGCCCGCATTCCACCAGCCCCGGATACACCGCCAGCTGTCGTCCACCGATATCGGGGTTGGTAAGGCGGATCTCAGCCGGGTTGAACATCATGTCCATCTGCACGTGCTGCATCTCACGGCTGAGCCACAACTTCCTCATCTTAAGCCACTTCTCGGCGTCCTTCTCTGAGAAGCGGGCGATCTCCTTGGCCGTGCGCGTCTGGTCCATATCGTATTTTTCGCTGTATATTCCCAGGCAGGTCTGATTATTCCTAAAGATGCCGCCAGCGCCGCAGATATGTTGTTCCAGTTGACCTCCATAGTCCCAGAACTCGGGGAAATCACGCCATAGGGGCAGGTAGTAGAAGGGCAATTGTATTGTGGCATGCGTATTACCTCGAAAGCCCGGGGCCGCTATCTCCTCTGTGGCCAGGCAGCCACCGATCTCATGACGCCGCTCAAATATGCCAACGCTCATGCCAGCATATTTCTGCAGGTACATAGCAAGGAATAGGGCTTTGTTCCCTCCGCCAACTATTACCACATCAAAGGTCTCATCAGCCATCAAATCCTCCTTAATTTATATCGATTCTCTATACACATTGTTAGCTAGGGTATTGCTAAAATTTAATGACGCTTTTAATTGCCTCACCTTTTTTCAGCGCCTCAAAGGCTTCATTGACTTGGTCCAGGTTATAGCTCTTAGTGATGAGCTTATCGATAGGGAGCTTCCCCGCCATGAATAAATCTATGTATCTTGGTATATCAATTTGCGGTACGACATCGCCCTGGGTACTCCCCGTAATGGTCTTGCCGAGGAGGAAATGGAAGGGAGCAACGCTAAGTGTATCAGCGAGAGGTGCCATTCCAGCTACGACGCAAGTACCTCCTGTACGAACCGCGCCCAGAGCCTGCACCATAACGTTCACATTACCAATGCACTCGATAGCATAATCTGCTCCACCACCCGTTATCTCCGCAACCTTTCCCTGCGGCTCATCCTTGGAGGCGTTGACCATATAATCAGCACCCAGCTCTTTGGCTTTGTTAAGTTTGCTGTCAACTGTGTCAATAGCGATGATCTTACCGGCGCCGGCTAGCTTGGCTCCCATGATAGCACTCAGTCCAACGCCGCCACAGCCGAAGATGGCTATGCTCTCGCCAGGCCTTACATCTGCTGTATTTATCGCCGCGCCAATACCTGTGCTAACTCCGCAACCGAGAACACATACCACATCAAGCGGTGCATCCTCGCGAATCTTTATTGCGGACCGCTCATGCACGACGACACTCTCAGCGAAGCAGGCGAGGCCGAAAAGGTGGTAAAGGGTCTGATCCCCTTTGTGTAGCCGTGTCCCTCCTCCGGGTAGTGTTGCCATCATCTGAATAGGCAGGTTCTCCACGCATAAGGTGGGTCTTCCCTCATTACAGCGGGGGCATTTCCCGCATGAGAATGCTATGTTAAGCAAGACATGGTCGCCCGGTTGGACGGTGGTTACGCCGGGCCCAACTTTCTCTACAATGCCTGCCCCCTCATGCCCAGGAACGAAGGGGACGGGCTGAGGCATATCGCCTTTCATGAAGTGGAGATCGCTGTGGCATACTCCCGAAGCCACAATTTTAACGAGGATTTCATTCTGTTGAGGGTCATCAAGGGTGACATCCTCTACCTTTAATGGGGTGTTGGTCTCATACAGTACCGCTGCCTTCATTGCTTATTTTCTCCTTTCATACTTAAACTAACTCAGGCTGGACTTTGCAAGATGCCTTCCTTGGTTAGCATTATTTTTTCCCGGACAGCTTTAACAGGTTATGGAAAATTTCGTTGGTGTACAGTGATAAGGAGGCGTCTCGGATAGCTTGAAAGGTATAGAAGGTATGGTCGGATGAAGCTGTTCTTCCACCAAATAGAGATCCAAGTCCTTAGGAGCGTCGTCGAAAGAGATGTGCGGGTTTTCCATGGTATCAAGGGCGCTAAAGCGTCTTTTCCCTGACCTTTTTCCGGTCGTTGTATCAATAATGTTAAAAGGCGACGCGATTTGATAATGGTGCATTATCACATCTTGCTTTGTACGCATGCTTCCCTTTTGCCACGCACCCATAAGTTTACTTGAAAGCCAGTAGATTTGTAAAGCTCTATTTTGACTATTGCCAATCTTTTTTAGCCGAACATCCCGCCCCCGGCTCCCTTGGCATTTTCAGGATTGTAAAGGACATCTTCTTCCAGTAACTGCTTTATCTCGTCGTCGGGCATTTTCAGTAAATCGTGGCATATCTCCTCGGTGTGCTCACCGAGGAGAGGAGCCGGTGTACTCTTTAGGGGGGAGGTACCCGACATTCTAAATGATACAGCAGGGTAAAGTCTCTTCCCCGATACGGCATGATCCAGTTCTATAATGGCACCGTCCCATTTTAGCTGTGGGTCCGCAAGAGTATCTGTAGCACGCTGCACGACACCAGCAGCGATGCCAGAAGCCTGCAATGTCTCCATGACTACGTTCGTATCTAATGTGGATGTCCACTCTCCAACATATTTATCAAGCTCGTCAACGTTCTTAAGTCTGCCCAGAAGGTCGGAAAACCTGGAGTCCCTTGTCCAGGCAGGGTTTCCCATTGCGCCACAAAAGCTTTGCCACTCCTCATCGGTAAACACGGCTATGGTACACCACTCGTCGAGACCCTTGCACGGGTAGCAGCCATGGGGAGCAGCGTAGAGGCTTCGATTCCCCATCGGTTTTGGTATCCGCTTATTGAAAGTATAGTCCAGATAGTACTCTCCCGCGAGGCTTGCGGCTACCTCTGTTTGAGCCATATCAATGAACTGTGCTTTGCCGGTGCGGCGTCGGTAGTCGAGTGCGGCAATTGCTGCTATGACAAGATGTTTGCTGGCCATATGGTCCGGGTACGGTGCGTTGGAACCAACGGGATAGGGGTCATCTGGCTGCGCCCAGATGGAGAGCACACCGGATGCTGCTGAGAGCATGGGGCCATAGGCCTGATACTCGCTGTAGGGCCCTCCACTGCCAAAACCCTGGCTGCTGATATAGATAATCTGGGGGTTGAGCTTCTGCACGTTCTCGTAATCAAATCCCAGACTTTTCATAACCCCACCGCGGAAGTTCTCGGCCAGAATATCAGATATCTTGACCAGTTGGCTTACTATACCCCTGCCCTTTTCTGTCTTCAAATTTACTCCGAAGCTACGTTTGCTTCGATTTGACTCATTAAACTGGCCTATGTTGTTGATATCCGGCCCAATAGTCCTCATGAAATCGAGGTTATCCTTCGCCTCTATCTTGATAACATCGGCCCCCAACTCCCCGAAAATCTTGCCCGCATCGGGGACTACACCTCCGGTTCCGAAGCTTAAAATTATGACATTTTCTAGAGGCAGCACTTCATCCTCCTCTTATACTATTCCGCCACCCCTGAGGGAGGCCAGGTTATCTGTGGAGAGGCCTAGCTCTCGGCAATAGACCTCCTCATTGTGTTCACCGATACATGGAGCGGGGCGTCTCATAGTTGCTGGTGTCTCTGTCCACTTGTAGGGCGGACTGGGATAGTCAGCTTTTCCCGCCACTGGATGGTCAACCTCAACAAAGTATTCTCTGGCTTTGGTTTGTGGACTATTATAGAAATCCGCTATGTTCAGGATGGGAGCGATAGGGACGCCCTCCCGCCGACCCGCTTCGAAGAGTTCACGCATGGTATACTTTGTCGTAAATTCCAGCATGAGAGCATAAAGATCGTCGGCGTTACCGATTCTGTACATAAAACTCCGCCACTCTTCTATTTGAAGTACGTCCGGATTATCCAGTACCCGTACCAGGGCATCCCATTGTCTTGGAGTCAGAGCAATTATCCGAATAAAACCATCCTTGCAGGGGTAAACCGGGTAGATCTGGGCTCCCATTCTATTCTCGGAGGTTGGTGGTGGCCCTCCCGGATTGAGGGCATAGGAGTAGTTTGGTATTATCCAGGGATAGAGACCCGTGCGCGATGTAACGTGCACCGATGTGTCAATGTATTGCCCCTGTCCCGTAGTGCCGCGCATGTAGATGGCAGCCACTATCGATACGCTCGCATGGACAGAAGCTGAGTCGTAAGCAGGTGATCCCGGCAGCAGACATGGCTCTTTACCCGGGTATCCGCTGGTGATCATGATACCACTCATGGCGAAATCAACGAGATTAGAACCCTTACGATCTTTATAGGGGCCTGAGTGGCCGAACTCGGTAATGCTAGCCATGATGAGCCCGGGGTTTATCTCGCTGAGTACGGAATAATCAAGGCCGAGCTTTTCCATGTAGTCCGGTGGTGAGTTGTCCACCAGGACATCGGCAGTTGTGACCAGCCTTTTTAGGATATTGCTGCCCTCCATAGTGTCCAGTCTTAAGGTTACCCCGCGCTTGTTAGCATTGCGATGAAGGAAGTGCAAGCTCTTCTCGGGATGAGGCGTATCACCTGCAAAGGGTGGAATCCTGCGACCGGGGTCCCCCTCCGGCGGCTCGATCTTGATAACATCCGCACCCAGGTCTGCCAGCAATTTAGTGCAATAAGCACCATTACTGTCAGTAATGTCCAGGACGCGGTATCCGCTTAACGCACCCTCTTGTTCCTTTTTCACTGCACTACCTCTTGATTGTACTAGGCTAGCGGTTTGAAGTATTTGATATCGAGGATGGAGCCCTCTCGTTCCTTCTGAAGAACTGCCTGAACCCTCATGCCGACCCTTAAGTGCTCGGGATCTACCTCGCCCAGCATGTGAACAAATCCCGTGTCGGCACCATCCAGTTGAATTATGCCATATACTATCGGTGCCCCCGTTGGCTGAATCGATTTCGTCTCATAGTCAGTAGCATAAGTAAGAACAGTGCCCTTATCACTGAGCTCAACCCACTCGTCGAGTTGCTTGAAGCAATCCTTACAAATAGACCTAGCCGGGACATAAACGCGATTACATGTAGGGCATCTCATGCCCATAATTCTCTTCTTATCCCTCAGCTCGATTAAAAAGCGGCTCCCTACCGCACCGGCGGAAAAAGTATTCGGAATATATATCTGTCCGTGATAGAGCCAGACATCCATGCCCTCCAGCTTCTCGGTTACTGTCGCCATATCCTGACCTCCTATTATTCAATCGTCCTGAAGTAAAGAATGTCCTGCACGCCCTGGCCGCGTTCATCATAGTCCTCTTTCCACACCGCCTCCAGCCGCATCCCTGCCTTCAGCTTCTCCTTATCTGTCTCTTCGAGCCAGTGTCTATAAAAAACACCATTGTCAAGCAGGATGACCGCGGAAGGGAAGGGGTTTGCCCACTTCTCACCGTAGTGTGGATCCCATAGGGGATAGACGAGATAAGTGTACTGGTATAAAGTCCCTGTCTGGGGAAGTTCAACCCAGTCCCAGCCCATATCGATCTTGCACTTGGGGCATACCGGTGTCGGTGGCAACCAGATGTCCTTACACTGGGGACACCGGTTACCGACCAGCTTCTTGTTTTCCTTTGCCTCTGCATATACCTTGCCCAGGTACTTGCCCGTGGACCAGTCGTAAGGCCGATGCGCATTATATTTTATACGAATATACTCGGGTCCTTCTGCCTTTTTCTTTGCGGATTCCTTTGCCATTCTCTTTCCTCCTACAGAGACCTCTTGAGCAAGAACATCACTGTCCAGTTAGGCCCCCCGAGAGCTGTAGCTATGGCCGTTTTTATATCCCTGGTGACCTGATGTTCTCCAGCATCCCCCCGGATCTGAAGCGCGGCCTCCGCCACGCGGATTACAGGGGTAGCCCCTATGGGGTTTGTAGATATCACCCCCCCGGACGGATTTACAGGGAACTCCCCCTCGATTTCAGTTATTCCCTTCTCAATCAACTTCCAGCTCTCGCCTTTTTTACAAAAGTGGAGATGCTCATAGAGATTCAGTTCCTCCCAGTTAGATGGCTCGTAGATCTCCGCCATATCGACCTGTTTTCGAACGTCGGTAATGCTATTCCTTTTGTAGATCTTTTCGCATGCGACATGCTGTGTGTATGTCTCCTTACCGGTGGGATCGCCAAAGACCCCGGCACGGAACGGTTCCTGATGCACTACCTCGACATCTACCAGCCAGACTGGTTTCTTGTGGATTTTCTTTGCCTTCTTCTCCGAAGCAAGTATTAGGGCACAGGCACCGCAGGATTGGGGACAGAAATCCAGCAATCTAAGCGGCCATACAAGGTATGGCGACTGCAGCACCTCGTCTATGCTTTTAAGACCGAGCCTCAGGTGGGCATACGGGTTTCTACACGCACCCTTGTCCGCCTTGACGCGGACCATGGCGGCATGCTCTTCCGTTCCTCCGGTTGTCTCCATATATGATAGCGCCTGCTTGGCAAACTCACCGATGGCGCCAGTCGCTGCCCCTTTAGCCCAGACGGGAACGGCGGCGGCTGTGATAGCAGCGGTGGTATCTCCGCAATCCTGCTTCTCAAAGCCAATGACCATGACCAGATCATAGAGGCCTGAGGAAACCATGTACAGGCCTTCGGCAACGACCGATCCGCCGGTGGTACCACCTGTATTTACTTTGAACCCCGGCTTACCCAATGCACCGATTTCAGCGGCCATCCCGTGGTCCGGCAGGAAAATGCCCTCAAAAGTCTCCATATTACCCGTGAAAACAGACTCAATATCCTTTATGCTCAACTGCGCATCGGCCAGGGCTGATCTGACTGCCTCAGCGACCATCTCCGGCTGACTAACATCATCTCGCTTGCTTGTATGATAGGTTTGTCCGATTCCTACAATCGCTACTCTATTGGCCATATCTCACCTCTTACTATATGTTACCCAGAATCACCACTGCTTGATGTTGCCCGCAGATCCCGGTATAACCATGGGCAAGGGCTACCTTAGCCCCTTTTATCTGTCTATCGCCAGCTTCACCGCGAAGCTGCAGCACTGCCTCGATCACGCGTGCCATTCCTGCCACTCCATTTGGGTTACCTGGTAGCACCCCTCCAGAAGGGTTCACCGGGAGATTGCCACCCATCTTGATTACCCTAGATTCAACCAGTTTTCCTCCCTTACCTCGGTCACAGAAACCAAGACCTTCGAACCAGAGGGGTTCCTGATAGGAGTATTCCGTGGATATCTCGGCGACGTCTATCTGCCTCAACGGATTAGTGATACCAGCCATACTGTAGGCCTTCTTAGCAGCTTTCGTTAGGGCATCACAATCGGCCAGGTCTCGATCTCCCAGGTAATGTGTTTCATAGCAGTTTGAGGCGCCTAAAATCCATACCGGATTCTTGGTAAGCTTCTTAGCCCTCGACTCTGTCGTCATAATCATGGCGCAGGCGCCATCCGATATCGGTTTGGTGTCGAGAAGCCTGATGGGCGACACCAGAATCTTCGAGCCGAGAACATCATCTACCGTGATATCCATGGGCTCCTGGGCGAGAGGGTTATTCTTTGCGTTCGCCCGGTTTCTTACTGCAACCATCGCGCACTGCTCTGCCGTAATACCGTATTTGTACATGTATCTCTTGGCCTGAAGTGCAGCGGCTGAGGTAAAGTCCAGTCCCAACTGCCTCATAGAAATGGCATCGAAGGCCGCATTTTCAATCAGGCTTTTGTCTGCCTGGGATTCCTTGGTGTGTGCCTCAACCAGCACGATATGCTGATGTCCGGAGAGGATCTGTGCCATGGCGGCGTAGACGGCATTGATTCCATCCTCAGAAATATTGTCCTCATGTCCTAAATGTGCACCTACAACGTGCTGGATATTCATGCTGGATATAGTCCTGCCATCCCAGAAGTCCTGGGAGCAGGTGACGGCCGAGTCGATATCAGAGAGAGAGAGACCTGTCTCTTCCAGAACTTGCTTTATCGCCTCGTAGGACAGTTCCTCCTCATTAACATCAGCTCGGTTGGGATGGTATTTAGTCTGGGCAACCGATATGATTCCTACTCTTTCAGACATAGATACTCCTTCCTTTAGTGCTGGTCCACCCAGCGCTGTGGTCCGAAGTCGGCTGTATCCTGCTCCGCAAGCAGGGTAGCGAAACCATCATCACAGTAACGTAGTGTGGATTTACGGTCCATATCCTGTACGGAGCATATAGTAGCCTTGGTCATGATTACTGCTGCCAGGCGCATGCCACCGATCTTCCGTGCCATCTCTTTGGCTTTGTCCAGATACTGGTCAGGGGACCAGACCTGATTGGCGAAGCCTATGCGATGCGCTTCCTTGCCGTCGATGATGTCACCGGTGCAGCATAGCTCTATTGCTTTTGAGACACCTACCCGCCACGCCATGTTAGCTGTTCCCCCTGCACCGCCGATCCACCCCAGGTTCTTTACATGCATGTCACTGATCTGGGCAGTCTCCGATGCCACAACCAGGTCGCAGGCGAGCGCCATTTCCGTACCACCTGCCGTGCAGACACCATCGATGGCAGCTATGGATATCTTGGGTGACCAGGTGATCTTTTCAAAGGTGGGCACCATAGCAGGTTTTGGCTGTCTAAGGGCCCAGAAATTCTTAACGCCAGAGGGTTTGTTGAGGGTTACATTGGCTGGTGCTTCCTCGACGGATCCCTCGAGGACTCCGTCAGATGTAAATCCTGCCATCTCTTTAAGGTCGGCTCCGGCGCAGAAACAGGGCCTTCCATCTGGCCTCGGTGAACCGGTGAAGATGAATGCCCTTATATCGTCGTCGTTATCGACCATATCCAGTGCGTGATTCAGCTCCTGCCACATCTTGATACTAAGTGCATTCAGCGACTTGGGCCTATTGAGGGTGATAACTGCAAATCCATCTTCTTTTTCGTACTTAATGGTCTCATATGGCATCAAGAATTCCCTCCTTAAATTTCATATGAAGACAATAATTGGTGCTCTACAATGATGCAGAGTAATAAGAAACGTCAAATTGTTCAGGACCCAATAGCCCAGTACCGGCTTGGGCAATACTCATGTGCCCTTTAGGGGACATAAACGTGATATTATTTTTTACGATCTCGCTAATAGCGGCCACTACAGATATGTTTTAGTGAACTTCTCCATCTCGGTTGTTGGTTTCCACCACTTCTTAACGCCCATGTCATCGGCTACCCTATTAGCAGCAAGGTAACCTGACCCGCCGAGCACCAGACCACCAGGATAGCTGGAAACTCCGCAAATGTAGAGTCCTTCGATCGGTGTGCTATGCCCAGAGCATTCAACATTGGGGCGGAAGGTGTTAAGCTGCGTTGGTCTGTAATCACCGTGCTTAATAGAGCCTCGGCGCATATTGGGGAAGCGTATCTCGATGTCAACCGGCGTCTCGGCATTGGTCTGTATGATATTATCCCGCGTGAAGTTTGGAGCTACCTTCTGCCATTTATCGATGATCGCATCCTGCAGCTCAGGGGAGCGTTTCTCCCAGCCCCCCACGATATCGTACGGAGCATGCATCTGGAAGAAGGAGACCTCCCCGCCCCACGGCGCGTAAACCAGGTGGGGATCCCAGAAGCTCTCGCAGGTGGAATGCCCGCCGAAGTTCTTGAGGTCGATATTGCCGGCCATAACGTTCGTCCAGTGTTCTAGTAGCTGGTCGGTGCCCTCGATGCCGAAGATGACCATGAACGATTCGTTGACCCACGGCTCCTCTGCCTTATATAGCGGTTCCTCCTCGGAGGCCACGTGCAGGGTATAGAAGCTCCACTTGTCATAGACCCATCCCTGCACCGACTCCTTCAATGTCCCTGGAAGGTTATCGCCTCCCACCAGGTCGAGGAAAGTGGTGTGCGGGTCGAGGCTGGAGATAACCGCCTTCGCTTTAAGGGTGCGGCCCTCCAGGGTCTCCACCCCGACTGCTTTGCCATTCTCCATGATTATTTTGGTCACCTCGCACATATCGAGGATTACTCCGCCGTTAGCCACGATCTCTCGTCCCATAGCGCCGGCAAGCTTGTGCGACCCCCCGTAGCAGTAGCACTTGTTAATGCCGCGGCACAGCAGCAGGGGAACGAAGAGGCCGGTGCCGGTTTCCATCGGGTCCAATCCCCACATACAGCTGACGTAGAGCAACAGGGCACGGATGCGGTCGTTCTCAAAAGTTTCGGTGATGATCTCGTAGGGGCTCTTCTCGCTAAGCTCCAGCAACTCCCGTCCCACATCAGTCTTATCCAGGGTGACGGACAGGTCCATGGGAGACATTGCCGGCATATAGGTAAGAGGCGCGATGATCTCGTCGACAATCCTGCGCCATGTACGCATTACCTTGCCAAAGGCAACGGCGTCCTTGTGAGAGTACCTCATGAATGAGTCACGGGTGTCCTCGATCATGCGGGTGAGCAGAAGCGAGCTGCCGTCCTCGAAGGCCATGGCTGTCTGAAGGTTAGGCTTAATCCATGACATGGCATGGTTGTCCAGATTGAAGTCCTTTATTATAGGCATATAGTCGACCATCATATGGTAGACGACGTGAGCATTGGAATAGTAGCAGGGCCACATGATCTCCTCGGTGGCCAGGCCGCCGCCTATCTCGTATCGTCGCTCAATGACCGCTACCTTGAGTCCGGCCTTGGCCAGGTATGCCGCTGTCATCAGACCGTTGGGGCCGGCGCCAATAATGATGGCATCCCAGGTGCTTTCACGGGGAAACTCATCGAATACCCCGCCAATCAGTAGAGGCTGTTCGTACTTAGCAAATTCCATCGTTTCCTCCTTCTGTTCTCCCCTTGCTATGAACTAAGCAGGTACCTTCCCCTCGCGGGGCACGGCCGATATCTTACCCTTCTCAGGTATGTACCAGGGTGAAGCGTACCACCAGTCGCCGGGCTCGGCGATACCGTCTTCGATGAGGGTGTGCATCAGGTTATAACCACAGGCCATGAGGCACAGCCCTCCGGGGTGTGCTGCAGACTGATGAACGAAGTAGAGCCCATCGACCCCGGGCATACGGTAGCGTGCCATCTCCGGCAGGGGCCGCTCGTTCCACCACTGGTCGCGGCAGTGGCGGATGCCGTACCAGGAACCGCCGAGCATGCCGGTATTGCGGAACTCTTGCTCCCATGGTGTCAGTACCCAGTGTTCAATGAGGTCTTCCTCGAGGTTCTCTACTACACAACTAAAGGCCTTGCGGAAGTATGTTTTCAACTCCTCTTTGTGAGCATTCATAGCCTCCGGGCCGTCAATATGGTACTGCGGTGGGGGTACGTAGAACTCTATAGAGCTCTCAATATACTGGCCGGGGCGGTTGCACTGCGAGTGGCAGACTGGGTCGATTATCTTATTACTGCCGGCCCACAACCAGAGAATTTCGTCATAGGGAACGGTGGGGTTGCCCTGTATCCCCATGCAATCCGCTACGTGATTGTAATATAGTTCCCGCGAGTCCATCGGGTAACAGACTCCGGTCTGCTCGGCCGCCTTATACTTTTCTCGATAGCGAAGCGGATTCTTCAGGAGGAAGTAGTTGCAGTATATGGGGCCGCCTTTGATATTGAGGTCGTTCACGCGCTGCATCAGGCCGGGCTCCACGTTCTGCGGCCCGAGGAGATCATTGAAGGTCTGCTTGATCTCGGTGGCGCTGATCACCGCCTTGTCTGCCCAGATTACCTTGTTGCCTACAGCTGCGTTGTCCCTGAGGCGAACGCCCACTGCTTTCCCGTGACTGACGATGATTTCATCCACAGGGCAGCACGTGCGGAAAACCGCTCCGTGGGCTATGGCACAGCGGATGAGCGCGTGGTAATAGCCGTGTATACCGCCCATGGGGACAGCCCCTGTCGTGTAGAGAGTAGCAGCTACTACGCTCTCAAAAGCGGGTATGGCCATGCCCTCGAAGTGGCC
>JAVLBD010000179.1:0-2878 GCA_031581405.1 Dehalococcoidia bacterium | reverse complement strand
GGAGTGACATGTCCGGCGGCGAGATTGCCACAGCCCTGGGAATAGTCGCCGTGACGGCGTTGCTGTTGCTCTGGTTCGCGGCCCGCATATTCCGGGCAGGGATCCTGCTGTCTGGCCAACGGATCACCCTCGGCAATGTGTGGACGGCACTGCGGAACGCTGACTAGAGCGCGAAACACAATGCATATATTGGCACTATCCTCATTGCTATCATAATAGTATTCCGCACCGTGTAATTGATGCTGTTTTCTCATTTAAACTATCGTAAATTGAGTATATCATATCAACGATGCAAGCTATATTACCAAAATCGCATTTCTACCCCTTGCAGAAATAAAATATTGACTTCATAACTACTGATTATGTGGTCACGGGCCGAAGATCCTAATCACCTGTTATTCAAGCTCCTTGATCGTAAACGCTTTCTATCCATTAAATATCCCACATAATCCTCAGAACTAACAGCTGCTACATAATTCCATCTGCACTGCAAGCATTCCTTTTAGAATAGTTGACCAGAAAAACTGGCTCTCTTGCTGTATCTTTACGCGTTCTTTACCGCGGACGCTTTATTATTGGGATTGCATATGAAGAGGTGCAGGATGCTTCCTGCCGGGGGTTTGGGGGTGTCCCCCAACCTTTAGAAGTCCCCCAAGATTGGGGTATTAGGGGGTTGATTGAGATTATTTCACCAGTCTCTTATTAATGATGTGCTGTTTAATGAGACAAAGGTCACATACAAATTTAGGTGCATAGCTATAATATAGCTACACTGGAGTGAGGAGGTGAGTCAAGGTGGCAATATGGAAATTGAAGGGATGCATTCGCTGTGGTGGCGACATGTTCCTCGATCGTGATGAGTACGGCTGGTATGAGGGCTGTCTCCGTTGCGGTTACCGCAGCGAGCTGGTTATACCAACCAAGCATGATAGGCAACCAGTAGAAAAGAGGAAGAAGAGACGGCCAGCACTGGCTGGACAAAATAAGAGCTAATATTTTATCCAAATGGATTAACAGTTACCAAGCTGGGAAAAGGCATTGCACGGGTGAGGAATTGGCCTAAATACGACCAATTCTTGTCTACCGGATTTTCACCTGGTAATTCCATAGGCACGAGACCGCTGAAAAAGAGGTGCAGGATACTTCCCATCGGGGGCTGGGGTTGCCCCCCAGCGTTATAAGTCCCCCAAAACTGGGGGATATAGGTGGTTGATTGAGAGTATTTCAGTAGTCTCCTATATATGCTAATATACTCAGGTACTATTTACGCTTAGTAAGGAGGTGCTGCAATGGAAGGTGACAGGATTTCATACCATGAGTCGGTACGTAGGGTGTACGAACGGCTCAAAGAAGACAGCGTGGACAATATCTGGGACAGGTACGAAGCCCAGGGTATGGGAGGTAATCCTGACCAGCGCTGCCCTTTCTGCATGGGTGGCGTTCGATGTGACCTTTGCTCGAATGGGCCCTGCCGCGTGGACGTAGCGAAAGATAAAAAAGGTGTCTGTGGCATTACCGGCGATGGCATGGCAATGCGAATGATGCTGCTCAGGAACGTCATGGGGGCCTCGACTTATCACTACCACACCGAACAAACTGTAAAAACGCTCCGGGCTACAGCTAAGGGGGAGACACCCTTTAAGATTACAGAGAAGGATAAGCTGAAGATATTTGCTGAGAGGCTTGGCGTGTCCACTGCAGGTACAGAGGCTGAGACGGCCTTGCGTCTATATGATTTCGTTCAGGCTGACTTCAATCGCAAGTTTGACGAGCCAAGTCAAATTGTAGAAGCACTGGCTCCCGAAGAGCGAAAGGCAGTATGGAAGAGGCTGGACCTATTTCCAGGCGGGATATACGGAGAGATGCTGCGGGCAACAAGTTCATGTCTAACCAATGTAGATGGTTACTATGTGAGCCTCGCGCTCAAAGCAATGCGCATGGGTATCGCCATGGCCTATCAAAGTCAGATTGTGAATGAGTACTGTCAGGATATTATCTTCGGAGTTCCGAGGCCTCATAAGATGCGTGTTGACCTCGGTGTCCTTGATCCGGATTATGTCAACGCTTTGCCCAACGGTCACGAACCATTTCTCGGTTTTGCTATGGTGCAGCTGGCCAGAAAGCGGGAATGGCAGGATAAGGCAAAAGCAGTTGGGGCCAAGGGCCTTCATATTATTGCCAACATCGAAACGGGCCAGGAAATGATTCAAAGATGGGAAATGGATGATGTGTTCTATGGTTTTACAGGAAACTGGATAACTCAGGAGGCTGTGCTAGGCAGCGGTTGTATTGACCTCTTCGCGTGCGACATGAATTGCTCCATGCCTGTAGATCCATTTTATGCGCAGAAATATAAATTCAAGCTAATACCAGTAAGTGACTTGGTTGCCTTTGATGGTATCACAGAGCGCGTTAACTATGAACCACAGAAGGCCAAGGAGCAGGCAGCTCAACTGCTACAGATGGCTATAGACAACTTCAAAGAGCGTCGAGCCTCCGTTAAACCAGTCACCGGGTTACCACTAGGTGAGGCTACAGTGGGGTTCTCTACCGAGAGCATTGTCGATGCCCTGGGCGGTTCCCTCGACCCCCTCTTAGACGCAATTAAGGGCGGAGCCATACGAGGAATCATAGGGCTTATCTCCTGCACTACCCTGCGAGATACCGGCCAGGATGTGCATAGTGTCAGGATGGCGAAAGAACTGATCAAGCACGACCTTCTGGTTCTATCAATGGGTTGCGGTAACGGAGCAATGCAGGTCGCCGGTCTATGTAGCCCTGAGGCTGCAGAGCTCGCCGGCACGGGGCTTAAAGGTCTCTGCCAGAGCCTCGGGATACCGCCAGTTCTCAGTTATGGAACATGTACCGATACCGGTAG
>JAVLBD010000178.1:0-2899 GCA_031581405.1 Dehalococcoidia bacterium | reverse complement strand
CCACCGGCGTACTCCCTCTCGGTAATGGGATCGAAACAGGTTGATATTGCTGCAGTCGTATCCGATTCAGAGTTCTGTTCCCAGCCGATAGCCAGCACGGTATCAAACAATCCCGATGCCGCGTGATAAAATGCCGCGTGGCCGATTGCACTACCCGTCGTCCCCCCGGTTGTCACTTTCATGATCGGCTTCAAATAACCACCGGAGCCATCAACACTCCACATATCCACATAGTTGATCGATTCAAAATGGTCCATGTTGCCGATTACTATTGCATCTATATCGGCAATGGTCAGCTCTGCGCTTTCCAGAGCCCTCTTGACAGCAATGTGTATCAACTCCTGGCCCTTGCACTCGGTATTCTTACTCTTGTGCTGTGTTTGGCCTACTCCGACAATTGCTACCCTGTTCTTCATATCGCTAAGGCTCCCTTATAATGAGACTGCTGAAATAGTCTCTATCAACCCCCTATGTCCCCCCAACTTGGTGGACATATTAAATCTGGAGGACACCCCCAGACCCCCGGCAGGAAGTATCCTGCACCTCTTTTCCAGCGGTCTTGTAAAATAAAGGCAACATGACTTTGTTTCAGTTCCCTAGAACAAACACACAGTGACCCTGTCCGCATGCGCCCTCAATACCGTGTGCCAGTGCAATCCTGGCACCATCAACCTGCCTGGCACCGGCTTCACCTCTAAGCTGCAGCACCGATTCGGCGATCCGCGCTAGCCCGGCAACCTGCACCGCATGTGCAGACAACACCCCGCCGGAAGGGTTGATTGGAAAAGCGCCACCCAACTCCGTTACACCCGAATCGATCATGGTCCCAGCCTCACCCCGCTTACACAGGCCCAACCCCTCCATCCACATGAGCTCCATATATGAGAAGGCATCGTATATCTCAGCCACGTCAATTTCCTTTATCGGATCTGAAATTCCGGCCATTCTATACGCTCTTTCAGAAGCCGATATCAATGCATCGACGTCAGCCAGATCACGATCTCCCAGATGATACGCATCAGCGCAATGACCAACACCCTTTATCCAGATCGGTTTGCTGCACCGTTCCCTGGCTGTCTCTTCCTCGGCCATGATGATAGCGCATGCCCCATCGGAGATGGGAGAGGCATCAAGGAGCTTTATCGGGTCCGCCAGAACTCTGGATTCGAGAACATCTTCCACGGTGATATCTAATGGCAGATGCGCGTAGGGATTAGCCAGAGCATTCCTGTGATTCTTCACCGATACCCTGGCACATTGCTCCTCGGCGATACCGTATTTCGACATGTATCTCCTCATCTGGAGGGCCGATGAGCTTATAGCATCAACTCCCAGAGCACGCTCGTAGACAGGGTCGAACATGGCGTTGCTGATTATCGCCGGTATCCCCTCGGAGATCTTGCTCTGTGCGACAACGAGGGTCAGCTTGTGAAGACCGGAGAGGATCCGCATGGCTCCCATGAGGGCTCCGTATGTGCCATCCCCCTCTACATTCGTGGTGGGAACCCTGTGGGAACCGGTTGCCTCCGTAATCGCCATGCAGGAGATAGTACGCCCGTCCCAGAAATCGTTGCACACCGTGATCGTATTGTCTATGTTATCTATGGTCAGTCCAGCATCATCCAGCGCCTCTCGCGTAACCTGGTATGCCAGCTCAGCATGAGATGCCGGATTATATCTCCGATACCTGGTCTGAGCAACCCCTATGATGCCTATTCTATCCACTCTGTAACCCCTGGAATATGTTTGCCACAGCACAATGACTATTTAAGACTCGAGCGGCTTGAAATACTTAATATCCAGATAGTTGCCCTCCCGTTGGTCACGAAAGACAGCTTTTACCCTCATTCCAACCCCAATGCTATCCAAATCGACCTCTCCCAGCAGGTGCATAAGCGCCGTGCTCGCACCATCTAATTTAATTATGCCCATCGCGTACGGCGGCTTCTGTGGCTGGATGCCCGGCACAGCATATTTCACAACAGTATAGGTTAATAGGGTACCGACATCTCCGACCTCTACCCAGTCAGGCATATCGCAAAAACAACGCGGGCAGGTCTCTCTGGGTGGTATGTAGACACGCTCGCATTGGTCACATCTGGTTCCCCAAATCTTACAGTTGTCCCTTATTTCCCTGTAGAACCTGCTTCCAACTTTTCCAGCGTGCCAGGTATAAGGGAGCTTTATCCGGCTCGGGTACATCAAAGTACCGCTATCGCCCAGCTCCTCGCTTCTTACCGCCATCCGTCGCTCCTTGTTTTTCCAGATCCTCGCATCCCCACTTATCGAACCGTGATTAGATGTAGAAAAGAAGGATTTACTGTGAATCTTTTAGCCTGGCTTTTTAGCAATCAAGACCTTCATCGTGGAAACCGCCACATCCTCCCCCCGCTGATTCTTAACCGACTTCTTTAGACTGACAACACCACCGAAGTCACCCTTCTCCTGCTTGTCAGTAACCTCCAGTTCCACATGTATGGTGTCGCCTATCTTAGTGGGTGCCGTAAACCGCACCTTATCCATGCCATAGAAGGCCACAATCGCCATCTCATAAAGCGGCATAAGCCCAACAGCTACCGAAAGCACCAGCATACCATGGGCTATCCTCTCACCGAAAGGGCCCTTCTTAGCGTATTCCACATCGGTATGAAGCGGATACCAGTCCCCGCTGAAAGCGGCAAAATTTACAATGTCTGCTTCCGTTATCGTCCTGGCTCTTGTTGTGTCGACATCCCCAATCTCGAAATCTTCGTAGTACTTCATAATGCCTCCCCTACCAATTGATCTTATATAGACCCCTCAGGCTAATTAATTGAGAATGCTGAAATAGTCTTGATCAACCCCCTATATCCCCCAGTCTTGGGGGACTTTTTAAAGCTGGGGGACACCCCCAGACCCC
>JAVLBD010000177.1:0-2903 GCA_031581405.1 Dehalococcoidia bacterium | reverse complement strand
CTGAAAAAGAGGTGCAGGATACTTCCTGCCGGGGGTCTGGGGGTGTCCCCCAGCTATAAAAGTCCCCCAAGATCGGGGACTAGGGGGTTGATTGAGACTACTTCATCCATCTCAAAGTAAAGGGAAATAGTTCAATCTAACGGAGGCAAAGTTCTGCTGAACCTTATCTTTGCCTTTAATCATTGCTCCAAATTGTGTGCTATGTCCGGGGAGCAGATACTCGATATCCAGTTCCGATAACCGCTCGATGCTCCTCTTGAGCATCTTACCATTCCCATTAGGCAGATCTGTCCTTCCTATCCCGCCAGAGAACAGTACATCCCCCGTGATTAATACCCGGTTATCAGGCCAGTAAAGACATATGGAGCCTGGAGAGTGACCCGGTGTGTGGATAATAGTGAGATTTAGATTGCCTTCCTTACCCAGACTCAGGTCGCCCTCTTTGAGGTAGAAACTCGGCTCGAATCTGATCCCCCGCCCCAACATCCTGGCCATGATCTCACCCATTTCCCTGCGATACCCCTCCTCCTCCTGATGAATGGCGATAAGAGATTGCACGGGCTTCCCCGGCCTCGTCTTGCTTCTCATCACCAGAGATTCATTTGCCTCGCAATGATCAGGGTGGCAATGGGTATTAATAATCAGACCGATGTCCTCAGGTTCAATGCTATCCCTACCCATAGCACTCAGCAACTGGTCCAGGCATCGTTCATTACTCTCGTTCACTACATGTCCGGGATCGATTAGTACATGAGGTCGGTCCCCACGCAGCACATGAGTAAAAATGTAGCTATTACAATTATTGCCCTTCCCCGGCCAGATATAGCAGTAAAGGTTTTCCAGCAGATTCATCCTCGGACCTTCCTCTATTCTACACTCCCGGCTTTCATCCAGAATATCCCGACATATACTTAATCCTGTAAAACTTTACCGGCAAAGACAAAGGATAGTATAATTGAAGCGCGTCAAATTATCCAGCGTTTGCGGGAGACAAGTAAGCTTGTTAAAAGGAAGCTCGGAAAGAAATGGGGGAGATGAAGAGCGCCTTTGAGAAGGCTCTTGAAAAAGCCGATAAGATAGGGAAACTTTCCCCTGAGGAGATGAGGGAAAGAGAGGAGGCGGAATATACCCCCGTCGGACGCGCAATCGCTGAGCGATTCCTTGGCCACGGCCACAAGCAAATCCTTAAGGAAGAGGTAGAGCGGTACAGCAGTGATGAAAATGGCGTCGTTGTCAGAGCAGCGCTATCCCGGCTGGTTGAGGCGATAGCGCTGTCGGGCGGTGATCCAATCGAGAGGTCGCTGGACGGATTGCTCACGTTAAAGGGAAAGGAAGGAATCGGTGAGAAGATTGATAGCATTAGGATACTCTTTGCAGAGTTTCAGGAGGAGAGGGAGCAGGAATACGAAAGGGAGAAAGAAAATATCGAGAAGAGCGAGAGGGAGCTGCTGCATCAATTAAGGATCACGGGGAGTGCGGTGGGGGCGATTAATCCAAATGCCAGCGAATCCCTGAGTCTTGTTTACGAGCAACTTAACTCCCGATTCAACGAAAGTCTGGAAGCACTCAAACAGGAGCTGCAAATTTTATTAAATGGGAGCTAAAATACTGTGTAGCTTCACCAGGCAGCATACATTATCGCCAGTGTTAATAAGTCGGTAGTATTCTCTATGTTTTGCATCTCCACCGAGAGCGATATTTCAACAAATAAAGATCCCGGTTGGGTTTAGAAACGTTTCTCGTTCCCGTGTATGAATTAACAGCTGATATGGGGTTGTCTTAAGATTTGCGAGATCTATACATTTTAAGACTGCTGAAAAGAGGTGCAGGATACTTTCTGCCGGGGGTCTGGGGGTGTACATCAGCTTTAGAAGTCCCCCAAAGATTGGGGGGTTAGGGGGTTGATTGAGGCTATTTCAGCAATCTTATTTCTCAAGGTTCGAAAAATATAATAAAGGAGAGATAAATATGGCAATGGCATTGCAGGGGATCAAGATAATCGACCTAACACGGCTGGGGCCGGGGCCTTACTGCACTATGCTCCTGGCTGACATGGGGGCAGATGTAATCAAGATCGAGGCCGGTGGCGGGCGCGCGGCTCAGACGATTGAAGCGATGGACCCTGAGGTAGAGGAAAGGAGACGGGCATTTAACGCCGAGGGGCGAAACAAGCGCAGTATCGTATTAAACTTGAAGATCGATGAAGCGCGCGAGGTATTTTATAAACTTATTAAGGATGCCGATGTTGTTATCGAGGAGTTCCGCCCGGGCGTATTGAAACGACTTCGTATAGATTACGACACTATCAGTAAGATAAATCCAGGAATAATCCTTTGTTCTATTACTGGTTACGGTCAAGATGGCCCCTATGCGCAACTTCCCGGGCACGATATCAACTACCTATCGATAGCCGGTGCTCAGAGCATGATCGGCCCCCGTGGCGGCCCCCCAGTAATGACCTTCAATCTTATCGGCGACTATTCTGGCGGCAGCATGCAGGCTGCTCTTGGTATAACTACGGCCTTAATTGCCCGGGGGCACACGGGCAGAGGGCAACATGTGGACGTATCTATGACGGACGGAATCGTTTCACTGATGCACGGCGAGGCCGCCTGCTACTTTGACACCGGCAGGATACCCACGCGGGGTGATCTCCTCGTAATTGGCGGAGCACCCTTTTATGGCGTGTACGAAACGAAAGACGGCAAGTATATAAGCATCGGTGCCCTGGAGCCCTGGTTCTACTCCAATCTCTGTGAGTTGCTCGGCCGCGAGGACCTTCTTCCCTATGAGTGGGATATAACGAAGTGGGATGAGCTATCATCCGAGTTCCGCCAGATCTTCCGTACCAAGACGAGGGATGAATGGGTCGAGCTTCTGCGTCAAAAGGACGTATGCGTGGC
>JAVLBD010000176.1:0-2933 GCA_031581405.1 Dehalococcoidia bacterium | reverse complement strand
CGCGTTCGCGCTCACGCAACCGCCTCCACGCAGCCCGTACCGCGCCGCGCCGCGTACCGAACTCGCAAGTTGTAGTCCAGGTCGGTTCCGCCCATCTCCACCGCTTCCCGTCTGTTTCCACCCACCAGCCCGGCGCGGTGCCCGACGTGTTGGGGATCGCCTTTGCTGAGGGGATGAGTGCGGCCTGCTTTATGTTGCTCTCGGGCATTGGAAAGCCGAGGCGAGAGAAAAGATCCCTCAGCCTCCGCTCCAGCTCGGCGTCCATGCTTAACTTCTCGCCAAGCATCGCCGCGATGGCCTCGCGGGTAATGTCGTCCTCAGTGGGACCCAGGCCCCCGGTGGTGAGCACTATGTCGGAGCGGCCCCAGGCCTGCTCCAGGCACTCCCTCAACCTCTCAAGGTTATCGCCTACCTGGGTGACCCACAGGAGGTCGATCCCCAACAGTGGCAATTGTGAGGCGAGGTAGGAGGCATTCGTGTCGGTAATCTCTCCCAGGAGGAGCTCGGTGCCTATGGAGACTATTTCGGCCTTCATCTCTTACTCTACGATGCTGTCGCCTTTGACACGATTTGCGCGGCAATATCCGCTGCTTTCTTCCCCGAGAGGAGCATTCCACCGAATATGGCTCCCATCCGGGGAGAACCAAAAACGGCGTTAGCCGCCATGCCGGCGACCATTAAACCCGGATACACCTCTTTCGTGTTCTCCAATAACATTTTCTCCCCAACGTCCGCCCACATCGATTTTTCTCCCATTACTCCGCCGGTCTTTGTTCTTAATACTGCCCCTATCTTCCTCTCTACAATACGGCAGATATCGCTTTCATGTCCTGTAGCATCTATCACCATCTTTGATCTTATAGACAACGGGTCTACATGCAATTTTGCTAATGAAGCGGCACTCCAGTTCAGCACCAGGCCAGCAATCCTATCGTCTTCCCTGATCAACACGTCTTCTACACCGATCAAGTTAAATATCTTTGCTCCTGCCTTTATTGCTTTTGAACAAATGGTGGAAACGGTCTCCAGAGAATCTGCAATATAGTAGCCTGTCTGGTATTCCGTCGTTTGGACTTCGAACTCATCCAGTATATTCTTACCCTCATCTTGTACCACTATGCGATTGAACATCATCCCCCCACCGGGCATGCCACCACCAACCCTCAAATTCCTTTCAAATATCGCTGTCTTAACCCCCATTTTGGCCAAATAGTAAGCGGCCGTCATGCCGGATGGACCTGCTCCGGCGATAGCCACGTCCACTTCCATTGCGTCGATGAAGCTTTTCATAAAGCTTTCGGTTATCGCCTTGGAAATAGTTATATCATCAATCTGCACATTCTCCTCCTTGAGCCCCTTTATTCTACTCGAAGCTAGCATTTCTCCGGCTTAGCGCCGAGGAAGTCTGTCACCAGTTGCAGGGCGCAGAGCTCACCGCACATGCTGCAGGCTTTCCCTGACGAGGCGCGCTGCCCGTGCACACGGCGTGCTTTTTGGGGGTCCAGGCATAGCCTTACCTGCTCCTCCCAGTCCAGGTTCTTGCGCGCCTCGGACATCGTCCGATCCCATTCCCAGGCGCCTTTTACCCCCCTGGCGATATCGGCGGCATGGCCTGCGATTCGCGAGGCGATAATGCCATCTTTCACATCATCCAAATCGGGAAGGCCGAGATGCTCTGAGGGAGTCACATAGCACAGGAAATCGGCGCCTGCCAGAGCAGCGATGGCACCACCGATTGCACCGGAGATATGATCGTATCCGGCGGCGATATCGGTGACCAGCGGTCCCAGCACATAGAATGGGGCCCCTTTGCACAGGCTCTTTTGCAGTTGAACATTGGCGGCAATCTGATCCAGCGGGACATGCCCCGGCCCCTCCACCATCACCTGTACCCCGGCGTCCCAGGCGCGCTCTACCAGCTCCCCGAGAATAAGGAGCTCCTCCACCTGAGCCCTATCGGTGGCATCGGCCAGGCTGCCCGGGCGAAGTCCATCGCCCAAACTCAGCGTTACATCGAATTTTCGAGCGATCTCCAACAGGCGGTCATACTGCTCGTAGAGCGGGTTCTCCTGATCGTTGTGGAGTATCCAGCCAAGCAGGAGGGCTCCCCCCCGCGAGACGATATCGGTTACCCTTCCCTGTCGTTTGAGTCGCTCGATCGATAAGCGGGTAACCCCGCAGTGCACAGTCACAAAATCCACACCGTCAGCAGCATGCTCTTCTATCACGCGGAAGAGGTCATCGGGGGTCATATTTAAAATCGCCCCCCTCCTTTCGATTGTCTCAATACCCGCCTGATAGATCGGAACGGTGCCCAGCGGGATAGTGCTTTCTTCCAGGATGGCGCGTCGGATTGCACTGAGGTCACCTCCTGTGCTCAGGTCCATCACCGTATCTGCCTTGTATTCGATAGCCACCCTCAGCTTCTCCAGCTCGTTATTTATATCGCCATAGTCGGATGATGTACCGATATTGGCGTTAACCTTTACCCTCAGCCCTTTCCCTATACCATAATATCGACTGAGCTTATGGTTGCGGTTTGCCGGGATAACTATATTGCCCTGGGCAATCCCCTGCTGAACAAACTCCGGAGTCACCCCTTCTTCGTCAGCAACAAGTTTCATCTCCAGAGAGGCGATTCCTTTCCTGGCTAGCTCTAATTGTGTCACATCATCCTCCTTCTCCGTCTCATCGGAATTTTTCGAAATAGATATTTACGAGTCCGGCCGAACCCCTACCCGCTATCGAATTACATTACTATTGGTGCCATTAAAACAAAATAACCAAGAGCCTAGGTACTCGGTTCCAGACCCTTGGTCTAAAAAACTCCCGCTTCCCTACGCTCGTATTACCGAGGTCAGGTTCGAGGGGTTGTCCGATTCCTCGGACTCTCAGCCATCAGGCTCCCCCGCGGCACTATGTAATAATACTAC
>JAVLBD010000175.1:0-2937 GCA_031581405.1 Dehalococcoidia bacterium | reverse complement strand
CGCAAGCTGGCTGCAAAGGGCTGGCTGGCCCCGGGATACCCATCGCGATATGGCGGAATTGACGCCACCTCTATGGAGCAGGCAATACTCAGTGAGGAAAAGGCATATGCTAAAGCACCCGCAATGCTGAGCGATGTTCTGGCCGCTGGCTGGGTGGGTCCAACCATCCTTCTTTTCGGTACCGAGGAGCAGAAGGAAAAGTATGTGGGTGGAATCGGTAGGGGGGAGATGGTCTTCTGTCTGGGTTACAGCGAGCCGGAGGCCGGCTCAGATCTGGCTGGGGTTCAGACCCTGGCGGTTGAGGAAGGCGACCACTATATGATCAATGGCCAGAAGATATTCACCAGCCTGGCCCACCGTGCTGATTACTGCTGGCTGGCGGCAAGGACCGACCGCGATGCCCCCAAGCACAAGGGGATAAGCATGTTCATTATCGACATGAAGACGCCGGGCATTACCGTACGTCCCCTGATAAACATGCTGGGGTTCCACGAATTCAATGAGGTCTTTTTCGACAATGTCCGTGTTCCCACAGAGAACATGGTGGGAGAAAAGAACCGTGGCTGGTATACCCTGGCCGCTGCCCTCAACTTCGAGCGATCTGTGGTCTACATACCGGCGGCAAACCGCCGAATTATAGAGAGTCTGGTAAGCTATGCAAAAGAGACGCCCTGGGAGGGAGGGGTGTTGGCCGATAACCCGCTTGTTAGGCACAAGCTGGCGGATATGGCAGTAGGTAACGAGGTGTGCCGCCTGCTTTGCTACCGTGTGGTATGGATGCAGAGCAGAGGGATGATCCCTGCCTATGAAACCTCTGCGTCCTATCTGCAAACCGCAGAGCTCACCCGCCGGCTGGGCCATACCGGCATGGAGATACTGGGCCTTTACGGGCAGCTGGATAAGCTTTCCAAGTGGGCACCCCTCAAGGGAGCCATAAAGAGCCTGTGCCTCGGCTCGCTGGGCCTGGGTATTGGAGGCGGGACCAACGAGATCCAGCGCAATCTCATCGCCATCCTTGGATTGGGACTGCCCCGATCATAGCAGTAGAGACTGCTCCGTTCATTCGTAAAGTAGCCGTACTAATAGAGACCGCTGAAAAAAGAGGTGCAGGATACTTCTTACCGGGGGTCTGGGGGTGTCTCCTGGCTTAAGAAATCCCCCAAGATTGGGGGATTAGGCAGTTGATGGAGACTACTACAGCAATCTCTGAATAATAGGAGGAATGAACGATGGCTATGATAACTGGTGGTGAGGCGCTTGTGCGTTGTCTTATAGAAGAAGGGGTGCGTTATGTTTTCGGCATTCCTGGGCACCCTCAGTTAACCCCGATAACCGATGCTATTTACCGTTTGGGGAATGATTCTGGAATTAAATTCGTCACCACACGCCATGAACAGGCAGCAGCCCATATGGCCGATGCCTGGGCGCGGGTGACCGGTCAGCCCGGAGTGTGCCTGGGCACAGTGGGACCAGGGGTTGCCGACCTTATTCCCGGCGTTTATGCCGCATGGGCCGATTCGATTCCCATGATAGTATTGGGCGCTCAAAACCAGACCTGGCGATGCTACCCCGAGCATGGCTCCATGCAGGCATTGGAGCAGGTTCCCCTCATGGCACCCATAACCAAATGGCGGGCCCTGGTCAACGACGTAAGGCGGATGCCGGAGCTTGTGCAACTGGCTTTCCGCGCCACCACATCGGGGCGTCCCGGTCCGGTTTATCTGGACCTGCCTTCTAACGTGCTTTGCGATAAGATTGATACCGATATTTATCCTAATCAACCACCGCAACGCTACCGCGCTACCATACCTCCGGTAGCCGACGAACGGCTGATCGAGCAAGCGGCGGAGATGCTGGCGAATGCAGAGTGGCCGCTAATTCATGCCGGTGGTGGAGTACTGCGGTCCGGCGCCTGGGAAGAAGTAAGGGAACTGGCGGAGTATCTCTCGGCTGCTGTTACTACAAGCCTCGGGGCAAGGGGCTCTATTCCAGAGGACCATCCACTGTGCCTGATTCCTGGTGCATCTGCCGCATTCCAGGCCCAGGCTGCGGCGGACGTCGTTCTCCTGGTGGGTGGTCGCCTGGGTGATGTAGATTTCTGGGGGCGTCCGCCGATTTGGGGGGAGCAGGATCGACAGCGCTTCATACAGGTTGATATTGAGCCCCAGAACATCGCTCTTAACCGGCCGGTTGATCTGGCTATGGTGGGGGACGCTAAGAGCACGCTGCGTGCCTTACTTGAAGCGGTTAAAGCACGGACCGGACCGAAACAGGAGAATCCCAAGTTTGAAGGGGTGCGGCAGGCTCAACAGACATGGTTGAACGGTTGGGAGGAAGGTGCATGTTCCGAACAGGTTCCCATTCACCCCCTGCGTCTCATGCGGGAAATTCGTCAATTCTTTCCCAGGAACACCATCTTCGCCCAGGACGGAGGCACCACACCAGTTTGGGCCTTTTACCAGAACCGTATCTATGACCCTCGTTCTTTGTTACATGCAATAGATTCAGGGCATCTCGGCTCAGGCGTGCCCTATGCCGTAGGGGCAAAGCTGGCCCGTCCAGACCTGCCCGTTTGCTGTATTACCGGTGACGGCTCCTTTGGTTTAAACGCCATGGAAATGGAAACAGCGCGGCGGGAGTGCGCACCGATCATAGTCATCATCGCCAACGATCAGGCATGGGGTATGATAAAAGGGGCGCAAAAGCTTTGCTTCGGGGAACGCTACTGCGGTGTTGATTTTGGCGAGTCCCGCTACGACCAACTGGCTGAGTCTCTGGGGTGCTACGGTGAGCGGGTCACGGAGCCCGCGCAGATTCCACTTGCGTTACAGCGAGCGCTGGACTCCGGTCTGCCTGCTGTGCTGGATGTGATTGTAGATGTCGATATTCACCTGGTCCCGCCTGATTTGGTACTACTTGATAGCGTGTGGGGCGAAG
>JAVLBD010000174.1:0-2938 GCA_031581405.1 Dehalococcoidia bacterium | reverse complement strand
GAGATAGCACAAGCGTTGGAGGACCTGGATGCTGACGCGCAGGAGATAAGGAGAGAGCAGGTAACCCGAGGAGAGCTGCCCCGAAATTTCCCCATCCCATACCTTACCCGGGATGAGCTAACAGCCAGGTTTGGCGAGGTTGGTAGAAGCGGACAGTTTGGAAGAGGGACTGGCAAGGATGGGGAGAACGAAAGAGGGCGGACGTTATCCATCATGTCATGGCAGCAGGGGGACGCCGAATCAAGACTCCCCTTTGTTGCTGCACCTGAATACGGAGGAAGGCTTGACGCTTTCATTAGAGACACCAAAGAAATGCTTAAAAAAAGGGAGAAGCGAATTATTATTGTGTCACATCAGGCAAGGAGGCTCTCCGAGCTCTTTGAGGAAGAAGACATCATTGCTCCTCCTGTATCCGATCTGGCGGGACCGCCGCCACCGGGAGCTATCGCCCTGGTTCAGGGCTCGCTGGCTCGGGGGTGGGTAATGGATTCGGTGGCGCTCTTTACGGACGCCGAGCTTTTCGGCTTCACTAAGAAAAGACGACGTATAAAGCGGCACCCGATGCGCCAGGCAGGATCTATCTCCGAGCTATCTATTGGTGACTATGTGGTGCACGTCGATCATGGCATTGCCAGGTTTGCCGGCACTATTATGATGGCGGTGGGCGAGGCAAAACGGGAATACCTGATCCTGGAATACGCTGCAAGTGATAGGCTTTATGTACCCAGCGATCAGATTGACCGGATTGGTCGCCATATTGGACTCAGTGGCGCTCCGCCAGCACTAAATCGATTGGGTACCCAGGAGTGGGCGCGGACAAAGAAGCGGGTGAGGGAGGCAGCATGGGAACTGGCGAGGGAGTTACTCGATCTCTATGCTGCCAGGGAGGTCAGCTCTGGATTTTCCTGCTCACCGGATACTACGTGGCAGGAGGACCTGGAGGCCTCTTTCCCTTATATTGAGACCCCGGACCAGATTCGGGCGGTGCTGGAGACCAAGCAGGATATGGAAAGGGCAAAGCCCATGGACCGGCTTATTTGCGGCGATGTGGGCTATGGCAAAACGGAGGTCGCCCTCAGAGCAGCCTTCAAGGCAGTCATGGACAGCGCTCAGGTGGCGATTCTCGTACCGACCACGGTTCTCGCACAACAGCACTTTCAAACTTTTAGCGAGAGACTTACCGCCTTCCCTATTAATGTGGGAGTATTGAGCCGTTTTCGCACTGAGCGTGAGCAGGGGGAGGTCATTGCCGGGCTCAAGCAGGGCACCATCGATATCGTTATCGGCACCCACCGCCTACTGCAAAAGGATGTCAGCTTCAAGAACCTGGGTCTAGTGGTCATCGACGAGGAGCAGCGCTTCGGCGTAGTCCATAAGGAGCACCTAAAAAAAATGCGACAGGAGCTTGATGTCCTCACACTCACCGCTACTCCCATTCCGCGTACCCTTTATATGTCGCTTTCGGGGGTGCGTGATATGAGTACTATGGATACTCCCCCCGAGGAGAGGCTGCCCATAAAGACCTATATCTCCGAGTACAACGAGCGGCATATTCGGGAGGCTATCCTCAGGGAACTCGACAGAGGGGGCCAAGTTTTCTTCGTCCATAATCGGGTGGCGAGCATTCACAGGGTCGCCTTAAGATTAGGGGCGCTAGTACCGGAGGCGGAGATTGCTGTCGCTCATGGCCAAATGCACGAGGAGCCACTTGAGCATGTAATGCTTGAATTCTCCCAGGGCAATATCGATATCCTGGTATCAACCACCATTATCGAGTCGGGACTGGATATACCTAACGTAAACACTCTCATCGTGAATGATGCCGATAAATTGGGGTTGGCTCAACTGTATCAGCTCAGGGGGCGTGTGGGTAGAGGCACCAACCGCGCTTATGCATATTTCCTTTACGCTAAGGGTAAGCGTCTTACCCCTCAGGCGCAGCGTCGTCTCAAGACTATCTTCGAGGCCACGGAGCTTGGCTCTGGCTTCCGCATTGCGATGAGGGACCTGGAGATAAGAGGGGCGGGCAACCTCTTGGGGGCGGCACAGAGCGGGCATATCAGCTCTGTAGGATTTGACCTCTATTGCCGATTGCTTCAAGAGGCGGTGGCGGGGTTGCGGGAAGGAGGGATTAAAAGAACATCCCCACTGCAGCCACCTACTATTGATCTGCCTATGCAGTCACACATCCCCCAAGAATATGTCTCCGATATTGATATGCGGCTCACCCTCTATCAACGACTGGCGAAGCTGAGCACCGCACAGCAGGTGGCCGATATGGCTGATGAGCTTAAGGATAGATTTGGCCCCATTCCATCTCAGGTAGCAAACCTTCTCTATGCTATAGAGGTTAAAATATTGGCAGTGGACGTTGGAATTGAGTCCGTAGATACCGACGATAAGTCAATAGTCCTCAGGATGGTTGAGGGTAAAAAGGTGGATAAGGCAATTCTGGAGAAAACTCTGGGCGATGTTGTTAAGGCTGGGACAAACCAGGTGCGACTGGATATCAAACGCCTGGGCTCCCGATGGCGTAAGGTTCTTTTACAAACACTGCATGCGATGGCAGAGGGCTGACTAAAACCTTGGGGACCTGTCTTATCAATCAATTTATAATAACTGTGGATTGACGGTGATTTACCGCTTATTTATTGGACAAGTAAACAAGCTTGAAGCTTGCCTCAGTGAATGCTACAATCAGTGGGTCGGTGGGCCGTTAGCTCAGGGGTAGAGCACCTGACTTTTAATCAGGGTGTCGCGGGTTCGAAACCCGCACGGCTCACCAGTTAGCTATAATTTGAACGTAGGGCCGCTCCGTTATCGGGCGGCTCCTTTTCATTTTCGACACCCTGATTCGTTATAAATAAGGGGGTCACATCAGGCTCACAAAAGAGTCACTGCCGGGTCACGGATTTTTGACCAGGCGGGAGAAAAGAAC
>JAVLBD010000173.1:0-2979 GCA_031581405.1 Dehalococcoidia bacterium | reverse complement strand
AGCTTGACAATTATCAAGGGGGCAGACATATAGTATCGAACGTGAAGGATGGGGGTTCAATCGGGGCTCTTGGGAAATATTACGGAAAATTAGGTGGGGGGTTCATGCGTATCTTTACTGGCTTAAGAGAGGTAGATGGACGTCCCCTATTAACATACTCTGCTGTTACGTCACGTCACTATGCATCACCCTACAGAGATTCTGCATGAATCTCCAAACTTACGCTACTTTCCTGCTAGCAGTATAACATACCCAGGATTAAATTACCAGCTTCACCGATGAGGCGCTGGACTTTTTAAGAGATTTACAAATTACCTGAAATCCCTATTTCCAACCATTCAGGCTTAAAAAATAAACGTAAATATAGACGACGTTCCCATCCTGTCGCCTTGACGTGAGTGTGTGAAGTGTGTAAGATAGCAACACCTGTCTGGTAATCGCATAAAGCTCCACCGAAATTATAGATTACGTTATAGATAAGGAAAATAATGATCGTTGTAGGAGAGAAGATCAACACGAGTCGAAAGAGCATCGAAAAAGCTGTGGAGAAACGTGACACGGCGTTCATATCGAGAGTGGCGCGAGAGCAAGCTGAAGCCGGGGCCAATTACATTGATGTCAATGCTGGCACCTTTCTGGATCGGGAGATCGATTGCCTGTGCTGGCTGGTAGAGACCGTGCAAAGCGAAGTAGATTTGCCTTTATCCCTGGACAGCCCCAATCACCGTGCTCTCTCCGAGGCTATCAAATGCCACAGAGGCGAACCGATGATCAACTCCATTTCACTGGAGGAAGACCGATTTCAATCGCTTCTTCCAGTAGTCACTTCACAACCTTGCAGTGTAGTTGCCCTTTGCATGGGCAAAACAGCCATGCCAGCTACTGTGGAGGAAAGGGTCGAGGTGGGTTCAGAACTTATCCAGAAACTAACCGATCACGGGATGCCGCTGGACAAGATTTATGTAGACCCACTCGTTCAGCCGGTATCTGTGGATACTGGTATGGGAATGGCAGCTCTCGGAGCTATCAACAGGATAATGAGAGATTTCCCGGGTGTAAACACCATTTGTGGTCTTTCCAATATCTCCTTCGGCCTTCCACTGCGGCACCTCATTAACCGCAATTTCTTATCCCTTGCCATGTCCTACGGTCTATCCGCATCCATACTGGACCCAACTGACAGACAAATTATGGCAACCCTTCTTTCCATTGAGATGCTCCTTGGAAAGGATGAATACTGCGGGAGATTTATCGATGCCTACCAAAGTGGACGTATCACCGGATGATACTCTTGCTTTCCAATTTATGCACAAATATTTTAAGGAGGATGTAAAATGAGCGTATTTAAGGCATTAATTGAAGCTGTAACCAAGGGAGACATCATTAAAGCGGTGGCAGAAACACAGAAAGCCATAGACGCTGATGGTAGTATTCAGACCATTATTGATGAGGGACTTATTGCTGCTATGGATGAGGTAGGTGACAATTTCTCAAAAGGGACCATATTTGTACCACAGATGTTGCGCTCTGCTAAGACTATGCAAGAGTGCATGAAACTGCTGGAACCGCTGCTCAAGGAGGGCGACGTCTCCACCAAGGGAAAGGTGATAATCGGCACCGTCAAGGGCGACCTACACGACATCGGTAAGAACCTCGTTTCGATGATGATGGAAGGAGCGGGATTCACGGTTATAGATCTGGGGGTAGATGTTTCACCCGAAAAGTTTGTCCAAAAAGCGCAGGAAATGGAACCAGACATTGTAGCCATATCGGCGCTTCTCTCCACAACAATGCCAGCTATGCCCCAAACCATCGAGGCTCTGCAGAAAGCGGGCATCAGAGATAAGGTCAAGGTGATTATTGGTGGAGCGCCAGTAACAGCAAAGTACGCTCAGGAGATCAAGGCAGACTCCTATGGAGCTGATGCCGGTTCTGCTGTCACCGAAGCCAAGAAATTACTGGGTATTTCCTAGGTGTTTTCACCCAAGATGGAGTTAATTATGAAACAGATTAGTATACCAACGCTGCAACCCCGGCTCAAAGTACTTAACCGTGAACAGGCATTGGCTATTCACACTGCAGCTTTGGAAATACTGGAGAAGACAGGATTCAAGATGGAACATCCGCGAGCCCTGGAATTACTGTCTGATGCGGGATGCAGGGTTTCAAATGGCGACCGGGTAAAGCTACCTTCTTACCTCGCTGAAAAGGCAATTAAATCTGCTCCTAAGCAGATCGTCCTCTATGATCAGAGAGGAAATAAGGCGATGCCCCTTGTTAACGGTAATTCTTTCTATGGAACTGGATCTGATGCCACATTTACCCTGGATTTGGAAACAGGTCAGCGGCGGCGATCTACCCTGAGAGACGTCGCGAACTTTGCCAGGTTAGTAGATGGACTGGGGAACATAGCCTTTAATATGTCCATGGCTAACCCTGAAGATGCGCCTATTGAAAACATCTATGTCTTCGCTTTCGCTGAGATGGTCAAAAACACAAATAAGCCGATTGTATTCATAGCAGACAGCGGCAGAGACATGGCCAAGATCTATGATATCGCCTGTGTGGTGGCAGGAAGCGAAGAAGAGCTCCAGGGGAAGCCATTCCTGCTTAGTTATTCTGAAGCCATCAGCCCTCTGCGCTTTCCTGAAAATGTAATGGAGAGACTTATTTTCTGTGCGGAAAAGAGGATACCAATCTGTTTTCCCTCGGGATCCAACGCTGGGGGAGGAGCTCCGGTAACTCTTGCTGGAGCTATGGCTTTAGGAATCGCTGAAAACCTGGTAGGGTTGGTAGTCCATCAGTTGGTTGGCGAGGGGTCGCCTTTCCTGTTCGGCCCCAATGTCAGCGCTTTGGATATGAGATCCGCAGTTGTCTCGTATGGCTGTCCCGAATGGAGTCTCACCCAGGCCGCTCTAGCCGATATGCGGGATGAAATCTATGGCCTGCCCATCTGGGCCTACGCCGGAGCTTCAGATG
>JAVLBD010000172.1:0-2989 GCA_031581405.1 Dehalococcoidia bacterium | reverse complement strand
GCCCTTCTGTCGCCAGCCTCCGCTTCAGACCGTCCTCAGCCTTCGGCGTGTTGCGCCGCGTCGCGGTGGTCCCGGGTGCCTTGGCCGCCGCGCATGACGTGCAGCCCTCCACGGCGACGGACAGCCCCGGGCCGCCCAGCGAGCCGGCGTCCGCCAGGGCGTCCGCCTTCTTCGCGTAGGCCAGGTACTTGCGGTTCGCCTGGCTTTCTCCAGCAAAGGCAGCCCCCAAATTGTCTTTCGTATCGCTCATAATATGATTCCTCCTTTTCGGAATTGATTGTAAATCGTAGAATAAGTTTCTGTATGTAACTTATGTCTCACGGGAATGTTGAGAAAAGTACTCTAATAATCTTGAAAAGTCAACTTTGTAGCCTCGCTTGACTCGGTTGCTCAAGTAGGGTGTTGGGCCAATTCACTTGAGCCTTGTTACCCGTTTCTCCTATATGCTAAACTTTGCCACAAACAAATGAGAAAACGCGTTTTCTCTGGCGCGCGCCCCACAGGTCGACAGCATATCGGTAACTTCCTGGGAGCAGTGCAAAATTATGTTGCCCTTCAGGACGAATATGACTGCGTCTACTGCGTGGTGGATATTCATGCTCTCACTACTTTGGGAAACACAGAATCCCTTCGGCAAGATATTTACGAAATGGTGCTTGACTGGCTGGCGGCCGGTATGGACCCACAGAAGAGCATCATCTTCGTTCAGTCACATATTCCTCAGGTAGAGGAACTCCATACATTGTTAAGCATGGTGACTCCTTTAAGCTGGTTGTTACGTGTTCCGACATTCAAGGAAACGGTCAAGATACAGCCACATAATGTCAATTATGGACTGGTGGGTTATCCTGTTCTTATGACTTCTGATATTGCGCTTTATAAAGGAGAAGTTGTTCCTGTGGGCGAAGACCAGCTTCCTCATCTTGAATTGGCTCGGGAGATAGTACGTCGGTTTAATTCACTTTTCGGGTTTGTATTTCCTGAGCCACAGGGTAAGCTTACCAATATTCCTCTGGTTTTGGGTTTGGATGGGGTTCAGAAGATGAGCAAAAGCTATAATAACCATATCGAAATAGCTGCTTCTCCGGAGGACATTTCAGATCGAGTGATGACTGCCTTTACAGACCCGGCACGGAAGTACCGCTCTGATCCTGGGCATCCTGAAGCATGCAATGTTTTCCGTCTCCACAATTTTTTCACCCCGGCCCGAGTAGAGGAAATTGCTTTAGAATGTCGTGGCGCTCACATCGGCTGCGTGGACTGCAAGAAGATACTAGCTCAAAGCATCAGTTCGAACCTGGAACCCTTCCGGGAGAAGCGTGCTGCTTTAGCCTCTAAGTCGGGTTATGTTGCTCAGGTTCTTGCCGATGGAGCTAATCGAGCCGAAGTTATAGCTGAAGAGACTATTAGAGAAGTCAAAGAAAAAATGAAGCTCCTTCAGCGTGCCGATTTGGAGCGACTCGGGTAACACATTGATTGTTTAGTCGAAAGAACGGGAAAGCGAAGTTTTCGACGCCCCTAAACACATCCACAAAAAAACCCACCCTAAGAGATTTGTTTACAGGCCCTGTAGGGGCTCCAAGCTGCCTTTGAGGGTATTGTGGTGCAAAGCAATAGATGGCAGCCGTCGCTCGCGAGAAGCTACTTGCAGGAGCAGAAACAAGGGGAAATATATACACAAAAGTCAATATCTTGATTTTATGAACCTATTAATGACCCTTCTTTCGTCGGAGATCTAGTTATTAAATAGTTGCAGAGCTCTAATTGCGAGGCCTCTTGCGTGTGTGGTAAAGTTAGTATATCTTAGTAATAGGCATGAAGGTATGGGCGGTTAGCTCAGTGGTTAGAGCGCTTGCTTCACACGCAAGAGGTCACTGGTTCAAGTCCAGTACCGCCCACCATGAAAAAAGGAGGAAAAGAAATGGCATCTAATGGTGATAGTAAAGGCGGGTTACTTACCGCCGGTGGAGTCCTGAGTATAATAGGGGGCATATTGGAGGCAATTGCGGGAGGGATAGTGGTGGGTATAGTAATACATTATCTGATACGGGGCCCATTGTGGCCTCTTCCGCATATCCCGTGGGTCCCATGGGGTGAGATTGCGGTAGATTTCTTACCAGCTATAGTTATTATTGTGGGAATAGTTATCCTGGTCTTAGGAGCAATAGGCATAGCAGGTGGTATCTCAGCTCTGAACAGGAAGAGTTTTGGCCTGTCCTTAGCGGGGGCTATATGTATACTTCCAACAGTCATTCTGGGGATACTGGCAGTTATTTTTGTCTCAGTGTCAAGAAAAGAATTTGAGGCAGTAAGTTAGATGCCGGAGTTGCGGGAAGCCATAGGCGCTACTTTTAGGGCGTAATGTCTTCGAGATCACAAGTTGAAATCCTGTACTGCCCACCATAAAATGAGGAGAAAAGGAAATGGCTTCTAATGCTAGTGACAGGATAGGGTTCCTCAGTGCTGGCGGAGTCTTAAGCATAGTAGCGGGGGCATTTGAGATGAATGGTGGAGGAACGATGCTGGCTTCAGCAGGGCTCGGCATACAGTTCAGGCTGTGGGATTTTGCATTATATCCAGGTATCTGGTTTGAACATATTATACCTGTCGACTCACCTTGGTTCATTATTATGGGAGGTCTGCTTGTTGTTCTGGGTATAATAGCCATATTAGGTGGAATATGGGCCTTAAGAAGGAGGAGTTTTGGCCTAGCTTTAGCCGGGGCTGTTTGTGTGCTTCCATTGGGCATTTTAGGTATACTGGCAATTGTTTGCATTGCCCTGGCAAAGAGAGAATTTGAGGTGAGGGATTAGATGCCGAAGTGGCGGAATGGCAGACGCGCTACGTTCAGGGCGTAGTGTCCTTAAGGACGTGAGGGTTCAAATCCCTCCTTCGGCACCAATCGTAGGTATGCATGCGCCTGTAGCTCAGCTGGATAGAGCGCAGCCCTGCGGAGGCTGAGGTCGCGGGTTCAAATCCCGCCAGGCGT
>JAVLBD010000171.1:0-2993 GCA_031581405.1 Dehalococcoidia bacterium | reverse complement strand
TTACATTTACTTAGAGAGACCGCTTAATAAAGAGGTGCAGGATACTTCCTGCCGGGGGTCTGGGGGTGTCCCCCAGCTTTAGAAGTCCCCCAAGATTGGGGGATATAGGGGGTTGATTGAGAGTATTTAAGCAACCTCTTTGTACATTACTATTCGATTAATCCTTGCTCCTTCATTTTCTTGATTTCTTCCTCTCTCAATACCCTTTTGAATATTTTCTCCGTTACAGTTAATGGTAGATCATCTTTGAACTCTACAGATTTGGGTACGGCAATGGCTGGGAGATTCTCCTTGCAATACGCGATAATCTCATCGGCAGTGAGCTTACCTTTGTATTCGTCCTTTGGTTTTATGAAAACCTTTATTCTCTCGCTCCCCGGGCGTTCGGGATCGGGGATACCGACGGCTGCAGCCATAGCCACCCCGGGGCATTTGAATAATACTTCGTCAACTTCCGTCGTATAGACTTTGTATCCTGATATATTAGCCATATCCTTGATCCGATCTTCAAGGACAAAGTACCCATTCTCATCCATTTTCCCGATATCACCGGTGTGAAGCCAGCCATCGGCATCAAGTCCGCTGCCTGGTGTAGGCCAGTACCCCTTCATATTCTGTGGGCCACGAATGATTATTTCGCCGCTCTCACCTGCACCAAGCTCCTCACCAGTTTCCATGTCTACTATCTGCACATCAGTATCGGGCACCGGCAGCCCTATGCCCAGCGTCTCCTTGGCAGCGAAACCGGTGATTTTGGAAAAAGTGGTAAGATTTGCATGGCTAAAACCACACTCGGTTAAACCGTAAGCCTCCGTTACCGGCATCTGAATTTCTCTCTTGATGGTATCAAAAATCCCCTCCGGAAGTGGTGCGGCAGCTGACATGAGGAGAACGGGCAGCCTGCCCACTTTTTTCTCAGCTATCCTCATTAGATGAGTAGGAACGACAAAAATTACCAGGGGGCGATGTTCCTTCATAATGGTTATGGCTTGATCCGTATCCCTGGGGTCGGAAACCAAAAAGATTCTTAGGCCTAGGGCAATGCAACACAGCACCGCCGTATGTCCGTATGTGTGGAATAAGGGAACAACGACTTCCCCGGCAGCCTTCCCCTTAATCCCTCGCCATAAAGGTTCAAGCATCCATGTCATTTGCCTTATAGTGCAGGCCTTATTGTAATGGGTTATCATGACGCCTTTTGGTACCCCCGTGGCACCTCCAGTGAAGATAAGATAGGCCAGGTCTTCCTCCGGATCGATATCAACTTGTGGAGGATTCGGTTCATGATTAGCTATGAGGTGTTTGAACTGATGGGCACCCGTTACTTCTTTTACTTCGGGCTCCTCTGTAGAGTAGTCCATGGGTGATGTAACGATTATGTTCCTGAGTTTTGTTTTATCTTTTATTGAATGGACCATATCAAGCGCTTCATCCGAACAAATCACCGTCTCCGCCCCTGATTCGCCTATTTCGTATTCCAGGTCATGAACCCTGTGAAGTGTGCTGCAGGGAACAAGTGCAGCACCCGTTTTCGATACTGCAAAATCGGATATTATAAATTGTGGACAATTGGGGAGAATTGTAGCTACTTTGTCACCCTTCTTTACCCCCAACCCTGCGAGAGCATTTGCCAGCCGGTCTACATATTCCCTCAGTTCGCTGTATCTTATTTTCTTTCCAAGGTAATCAATGGCAACCTGATTAGGATATGCCTCGGCTGAAACATCCAGGAACGTATACACCGGAATTTTGTCATATGGCTCCAGGGTCTTTTTCAACGGATACGGCCCAAGCTTATAATTCTTGAGCCAGGGCTTGTCGCTTCCCTTTACCTTCTCTACCACGGCATTTCCCTTCTAGTTTCACCAGATGTCTGGAATATACTCTTCTAACCCTAATTCCTTTAATTTTTCAGGGGTGGGCTTCCCCGTAGCCTTATCCCATCCCCGTAGCTCGTAATATTTATCCAGCATCTCTGTCAAATTTTCATTCACCTTACCTTCTGCTGGACCCTCCGGTAGTGGATCTTCCAATAATCGAGGGGGTAGCGTATCGTCGGCTCTGGTCAGTCCTTCTCTTATACTGAAGACACGGGCAAGGTTATAGGCCCTCTCGCCAAGGGTCACCATATCATCATACGCGAATTTGCGACCGATACAGTGTTCTACCAGCTCAACCCACTCATCTGAATCGACACAGAATCCCATGAACTTGCACGCACCAAGCGTGTCGAGAGCACACATGACATTCTCCAGATCTACGAGAATGTGGACCTCACTGGGATCGGCCACCAATGAATCCTCAATCTTACTATCGGGAATACACAGGAATGGAATATCAAAAAAGCTCGGGCCCTGTATATATGCGGTAACATGGTCACCACCTCTATTGGCAACTGCATATGCTAGCCCCGTTATTTGAACGGCTCTGGAGTCATAGGCTGGAAGCTCCAAACCTTTGACATTCATGGCAAATTTTTCGCTTCCCTTGCCTAACTTCTGGGACATCCTTCTCGTACCTTCAGCCAGGAGATCACCTATACCCTCTCTCTTGGCTATCTTGTGTATTAGCTCTACGACAACGTCAGCGTCACCAAATTTAAGCTCCAGTCCATCTGTATCCGATTTAGTCAGTATTCCCTTCTCATAGCATTCCATGGCGAAAGCAATCGTACTTCCGGCCGATATCGTATCGAGACCATACTCATCGCACAGATAATGCGCCTTTGTAATCGCTTCCATATCGGTAACCTGGCACTGTCCACCGAGGGTTCCAACGCTTTCGTACTCCGGCCCCCCTCCCTTATCGCCTTTGTATTTCCCCTTCCTGATTTCACTCTGTCTCCCACATTTAATTGGACAAGCAAAGCATCCCCAGGACTCTACAAGAACCTTTTCACTGAGGGCTTCTGCGTTTATTTCCTCTAATTCTGGAAAGACACCAGTTTGCCAGTTTCTTGTAGGGAATCCACCTTTTTCGTTCACCATGTCGAT
>JAVLBD010000170.1:0-3055 GCA_031581405.1 Dehalococcoidia bacterium | reverse complement strand
CCGCTGAAAAAGAGGTGCAGGATATTTCCTGCCGGGGGTCTGGGGGTGTCCCCCAGCTTTAAAAGTCCCCCAAGATTGGGGGATATAGGGGGTTGATTGAGACTTTTTCAGCAGCCTCACTAATACAGTGAATCATAGTATGCTGAAAAGAGAGATACTGAAACAAGTTCAGCATGACAGAGTGGAAGAAATCAGCTATAAGGGTAATTCAAGTGGGGAGGGTTCTATAAACCTGGTTAGCCTATTGCATAGGATCAGCTTCCAAAACGGAAGATTTATCATATAACTACAGGCATGATATCGTAAAAGAGATTGGACATACGACTATGGGAAAGGCAAGTGGCGTGGTCTCGTGTCAAGCTCTTTAATCGCCTCATCTCTTAGTTTCTTTAGACTTGCCCCAAGCTTGTTGCACTCCTCCGGTGTGAGGACAGACAGTATCCTGCCAATGCCCCTCATCTCACTTTGCTGTTGGAAAGCTTTCTCACCCTTTTCCGTCAATGTGATTCTTACCTGGTTCTTCCTGTCCAGATTCTTGGTTCTTTTCACGAGGCCCTGCTTTTCCATGCGCATTAGTAGCTGGGATACTGTGTGAGGCTCCCGAAACAGCCAACGCGATATGTGGGCAGGTATTACTGGCTCTTTAGAATTCTTAACGAAGACCAGAACTGCAGCCTGCATCATGGAGATGCCCACCTGGCTTAATTCACTGTCGGCAACCCTGCCCAGTGCATTACTAGCCTGACTCAACAGCGCCCATAGTTCACGCTTTCCGTAAGGTGTTACATTAGTTCCCATTACGTGTGCCTCCATAATAAATCAAAATTAGGTATCTACCGATCACTGCTCGCATACCAGCCGCTTCCTGCCCTGCTGGACCTACAGCATTTTTAATATCCACAAAGTGCCAGCCTCTATAATTCAATAATATTAAAGGTTACCGGTCAGGCCAATGTCGCCCCGCCCGAATAGCTCTATTCTCTCTAGATCCCGTGAAGCCAGCTATTTAAGGGATGAAACCTTCTCCAGATTTCTAGATTTCTGCCACCAACTTGAAGAAATCCGCCACCGGCAAAGCGGGCATAGTTTCTACGCTGGTTGCTCCCGTCATGGCTACAGCCGCAGCGCATTTGGCTACCTTTGCTATGTTCTCAGGGCCTTCTATTACGAAGACATAGTCGTATTGGCCCAGCGTGGCATAGCCTGCGGTGATCTTTGCCCCTTCTTTAGCTAGGATCTCGTTCGCTTTAGCCAGCCTCTGCGGAGCATCCTTGAGATTCTTGGCACCTTCAGTAGTAATCTTCATCATCACAATATAGTTTGCCATGTTCCCTCCTTCCTTTATTGAGCTTTCCCATTTCAACTTGCGATAGGGAAATCCTCATTCTTTATATCTTTCAGGACACCGCTTTAATTCGTTTCAACTAGTAAAAAAACTGGGGCAGGCATTAAGGCGTATTAGATTAGCGAGATGGACTATACCATAACCACCAATGCTTGTCAATACCCCTACTCGTCCAGTTCTCTAAAGATAATATTGACAGACAAATCCAGCCTCATAAGCAGGTTATAGCTAAGGTAAACAGTTATGTCGATGAGGGAATAGGTGCGATTTATTTAGTCGCGTTCTCAGAATCGAAATCTAATTTCTCAATAGGGATCAAACCATGCTGTACTCCGAACTTAATAAGACCGACCACATCGCCCACTTCCAACTTCTTCATCAATCGGCTACGGTGGGTCTCCACCGTCTTGGGAGAGAGGCCAATAATCTTGGCTGCTTCTACACTCGACTTACCCTCAACAACAAGTTGCAGTATTTCCCGCTCACGCAGGCTGAGGCGTGCCAGTGGGCTATCATCTCTATCCATATATCTGCGATGTAAGTAGTCGTCAATCACACTATCCAGTATCTTCTCGCTCAGATAACGATGACCGTCGTGGACAGCCCGAATAGCATTGACGACCTCAATGCCAGCCGATTCCTTCAGCACATAGCCCAGGGCTCCTGCCCTCAATGCGCGAACGATGTGCTCGGTTGAGGAGTACATGGAGAGGATAATCACCCGGATTGAGGGACAGACCTGGAGGATTTTTCGCGTCGCATCGATGCCGTTTAATTCAGGCATGGCAATGTCCACGATTGCCACATCAGGGCAGAGCTGTGCCACCTTATCTACTGCTTCACGTCCATTGCTTGCATCGCCAATGACCTTGATATCGCCATCTACTTCCATCATAGACCGCAGTCCATCGCGTACTACAGCGTGATCATCAGCTATAAGCACTGTTATACTCATTTTGTTACCTCCACAACAATCTTTGTGCCGCCCCCGGGGTGGGACTCGATGCAAAGCGAGCCACCTATGCTCTGTGCACGCTCGGACATCGTGACCAGTCCCCAACTCGTCTGCTCTGCGTATTTGGATACTTCACCCGTATCAAATCCAACCCCATCATCGATGATTAGAAGTCGTTGTCTTCCGTCTTCTAGACCAAACTTCACTGTAACATTGCTGGCCTTCGCATGCTTCGCTATGTTTGTCAATGCCTCCTGGGCAATGCGAAAAAGTACGATCTCGACTTCGATACCCAGCCGAGGAGACGGTTCTTCCCCCTGCACAGTAATTGGAATCTCCATTAGTGATGCAAAGCGGTCTCCATACCAGCGGAGAGCAGCCAATAACCCATAGTCTTCCAGCACCGGCGGACGTAGGTCAGTCATTACATTGCGAATAGACTCGGTTGTCTGCTCTAAAAGCTGCTGCGAATCATCCAATATGGATTGCACTTCTTCTATTTTCGCTTTAGCTATCTGCGTTTTCGCCCTGCTAAAGTTTATTCCAAGAACCGTAAGGTTCTGCCCAACATTATCATGCAATTCCCGTGCTATATTACGTCGCTGGGACTCCTCCGCTTCAGAAAGCTGCTTGGCCATTGCACGGATTCGTTCAGAGTAACTTCGAAGCTGTTCGTCAGCCTGCCTCTGTCTGGTAATATCAGTGATTACCTGCCCCATATCATTTCCTGACTTGAAAGCTTTGATAGAGATGTG
>JAVLBD010000016.1:0-16723 GCA_031581405.1 Dehalococcoidia bacterium | reverse complement strand
ATCGATACGGTAACTTTTGACTGCAGGGAGTGTGAGGGCGAAAAAATGCGCCGCCTCCCCGAGGTGCTCGATGCCTGGTTCGATTCGGGGGCGATGCCGGTGGCCCAGTGGCATTACCCCTTCGAAAACAGGGAGACCTTCGAAAAGTTCTTCCCTGCCGATTACATCTGCGAGGCCATCGACCAGACCAGGGGCTGGTTCTACACCCTTCACGCTCTCTCTACCCTTCTCTTCGACCGCCCGTGCTACCGCAATGTCATTTGCCTCGGTCATATCCTGGATGACAAGGGTGAAAAGATGAGCAAGTCCAAGGGGAATGTGGTAGACCCTTCGACGGTCCTGGATAATCAGGGTGCTGATGCCCTGAGGTGGTATCTGTTGACCTCATCGCCTGCGGGCAGCCCGCGTCGATTCTCCGCGGAGCTAGTGGCCGACGCACAAAGAAGGTTTATCCGCACCCTGTGGAATATCTATTCCTTCTTTGTTACTTATGCCAACATCGACCAATTTAACCCGCAAACAACACTGGTTGTCGCCGAATTTTCCGAAAGGGCGTCGCTTGACCGCTGGATCATCTCCGAGCTAAACAAGCTCATCGCTGACGTCACAAATGCCATGGAGAGCTACGATCCCACCGACGCCGGGCGCCGGATTCAGGGATTTGTGGAGGTCCTGTCAAACTGGTATGTGAGGAGGAGCCGTCGCCGCTTCTGGAAAAGCGAGAGTGATGCCGACAAGCTGTCAGCGTATGCTACCCTCTACGAGTGCCTGGTCACGCTGTCAAAGCTGCTTGCCCCGCTTACTCCATTCATTGCCGAGGAGATGTATCGAAACCTGGTATATTCATTCTATCCCGATGACGTGGAGAGTGTGCATCTCACTCATTTCCCCTTAGCTGACATGGAGAAGGTCGATGAGCAATTGGGTCAAGACACCCGGCTAGCGATGAATGTATCCAGCCTGGGGCGGGCGGCTAGGAGTAGCGCTAGCATCAAGGTGCGTCAGCCGCTAGCAAAGGTGATAATAAGTGGAATATCAGAGGAAGGCTGTGAGGGGATGGGCGCGACTGGGCCCCAGATTCTTGAGGAGCTTAATGTAAAAGAAATTTGTTTTGAGAAGGATGAAGCTTATTTGAAGCAGCTTGCCGATGAGAGAAAGGTCGAAATTGCAAAAGAAGGAGACCTTTCCGTTGCCATTGATATAGAGATTACACCCGAGCTCGCCGATGAGGGGATAGCGCGGGAGCTGGTGCACCGCCTCCAGACGATGCGAAAGCAAGCCGGCTTCGACATAGCCGACTATATTCACACCTACTACCAGGCCGGTGAAAATTTAGAACGCGTCATTGAAAAGCACGCTGACTATATTAAGCAAGAGACCCTCTCTCTTAACATAACAGCAGGGATTCCACAGGATGCCTACAAGGAGAGCTATAAGATCGCTAGCGAGGAAATAACACTGGGGGTGGAGAGACAGGGCTAGCTGCGGGGCCTTTCCACCAGGGTGGCCGAGGTTGAAATCTCCCTGGTGCCGCGAAGATAGGTAATCTCGATTCTATCGCCAATCTCATGTCCGCGGACAGCCAGAATAACGTCGTCGGCGGAAGTTATTTTTTCGCCATCGACGTTAGTGATAACATCATTAATTCTCAGGCCCGCCTTATCAGCCGGGGTGCCTGCTACAACGTGGTAAACCATGGCCCCCTCTTCGATGGCCAGATCGTAACTGCCGGCGATGACGGGTGTTACGGTGACTAGCGATACACCGAGATAGGGCCGTAAGACATAACCCTTTTCTATAAGATCCTCAACGATGCGTCGGGCGGTGTCCGAACTCACGGCGAAGCCGACACCTGAGACATCAACGGAGCTAACTTTGGCAGTATTGATGCCTATAATCTCACCCTGAAGATTGATGAGCGGACCACCGCTGTTGCCCGGGTTGATGGCGGCATCGGTCTGGATGATATCATAGAGGGACACGCCACCTGACTCCTCGATGGTGCGCCCCAGGGCGCTTATCACCCCAACGGTTACTGTGGGCCCGCCCTTCAGTGCCAGGGCATTTCCTATTGCCACTACCCAGGCACCAACCTCAAGTTCGCTCGATTTACCGAATTCGGCTACCGGCAAGTTGTCACCCTCTATTTTTATTAACGCCAGGTCGGTGAGGGGGTCTGTGCCTACAAGGGTGGCATCGAAGCTCCGACCATCAGGGATGCTGACCGATATGCTCTTCGCCCCCTCTACCACGTGGTTATTGGTAACCACGTAGCCTCGTTCATCAATAATAACCCCCGAGCCGGCCTGCTCCGTAGGGATAGCCTGCAGGAAGATATTGTAGCTGACCGTTCCCACGACGATAGAGGCCACCGCTGGCTTTGCTGCCTCAACTACTTCTGTAATAGAGGGCAATGATAGGGATGCGTCCGGGGTTGATGTAGGGGTAGGAGAGAGTGAAGGCGTTGCCGTAGGCGTGTTCAATCCGGAAGATGTGCATCCACCAGCAGCTAGTACCAGCATTAGAAGCCCAGCTAAAAGAAAAGCTCTGACCCTAGCCAATAGCATACCTCCCAACTGCCATTTAATTAGCAGGAACAATTAATTATAGACCGCTTAAATAGACTCTATCAATAAACTAATCCCCCAGTATTGGGGGATTAGTGTGTCTGGAGATATCCGCAGAATCCCAGCCCCGACATAATCGGGGCACCTCTTATTCAGCAATCTCAATTGCTGAATCTAGCTTTGACCCCATCCCTTAGGAGGAAGCCCTTTGCCTTTACCTATTGACCTGTGGTAGTTGCTTCAGCGCTTCCTTCACCTTCTCCTCGGGATACTCATAATCCTCAAGCTGGCCCGAAAGGTACTTCTCGTAGGAACCAAGATCGAAGTGGCCATGCCCGCTCAGGGCGAGCAGGATGTTCTTCTTCTGACCCGACTCCTTGCACTTCAGCGCCTCATCGATGACTACTTTGATGGCATGTGCTGGCTCAGGGGCCGGCAAGATGCCCTCAGTGCGTGCAAACTTCACGGCTGCTTCGAAAGTTGGTATCTGGTATACGGCCTGAGCCTCGACGAATCCCAGTTTAACTAAGTGACAGACGATAGGAGCCATCCCATGATAGCGAAGACCCCCGGCATGTACTGGAGGAGGCACGAAGGAATGCCCCAGCGTATACATCAAAACAATCGGAGCCATCCCGGCTACGTCGCCAAAGTCCCATGCGTATGGCCCCTTGGTAACCGTGGGACAGGCATGGGGCTCAACAGCAATAATCTTCAGCTTCGGCTTTTTCCCTGCTATCTTGTCCTTAACGAAAGGTAGAAATACTCCGGCGAAGTTCGAGCCGCCGCCGATGCAGCCAATGATGATGTCAGGATAGGCATCGATCTTCTCAAGTTGCTTCATCGCTTCCAGCCCCGCGATGGTTTGATGTAGCAGGACGTGGTTGACCACGCTACCCAAGGAGTAAAGGGTATCGTTGCGGGAGAAGGCATCCTCACATGCCTCGCTGATGGCGATCCCCAGGCTGCCGGTGGAATTGGGGTCCTCCGCCAGTATTTTTCGCCCGATTTCGGTGTCCTCGCTAGGGCTTGCCACACACTTTGCCCCCCAGGTTTCCATCATAATTCGGCGATACGGCTTCTGGTTATAGCTGATCTTGACCATATAGACTTTGCATTCGAGGCCGAAGAACTGACAGGCCAGTGATAGGGCACTGCCCCACTGCCCGGCACCCGTCTCGGTAGCCAGGCGCTTACACCCCTCTTTCTTAGCATAGTACGCCTGGGCCACCGCGGTATTCGGCTTGTGGCTACCTGCCGCGCTCACCCCCTCATACTTGTAGTAGATATGGGCCGGGGTGTCCAATGCCTTTTCCAGACGGAATGCCCTATGGAGAGGGGTCGGTCTCCACATCTTATAGATATCCTGCAGCTCATCGGGGATTTCGATGTATCGCTCGGTGCTGAATTCCTGCTCATCGCACGCACGGGAGAATAGGGGGGGTGGCAGGCGTGTCGGCTCCTTGGTTCCCGGGTGTAGCATAGGTGGTAGTGGCACCGGCAGGTCGGCCTGGATGTTGTACCAGGAAGTGGGCATCTCCTTCTCAGTCAGTGTAATCTTTGTATCCATTCTCCCTCCTTCTTTTCTCTTGTGCTGTATGACCCTTGGCAGGTCGCTTTTTTACACTTCCGCAAGCGTATACTAAAAGTTTTCTTTCGTCAACCCCAAGACGCACTCTCGCCGAGTCGCGCTCCGAGCCGTAGCAGATATCGAGGGTTTCTCACTAAGAGATTGCTGAAATAGTCTCAATCAACCCCCTAATCCCCCAATCTTGGGGAACTTTTTTGAAGCTGGGGGACACCCCCAGACTCCCGGCAGGAAGTATCCTGTACCTCTTTTTCAGCGGTCTCACTAATCTTGGCTATTAGAGTAACCCGAGATTAGCTGCCAATCGCTAAACGGCCAGTATATAAGCCACGCTCTACCGATGACGTTTGTGTCGGGTAGAGTCCCCCAAATATGGGAATCGGTGCTGTGGTTGCGGTTGTCACCGAGGACGAAGTACTCGTTCTCCGGTACTGTCTGCGGACCATAGGTATAGTGGGGATCCTCGTTGATATAGGGCTCATCAAGAGAGAAAGTATCGTTGTTTACATCGGTGATATAGACCGTTCCCTCCTTTATCTCCACCACCTCTCCAGGGAGCGCGATAACCCTTTTTATAAGCGTGCGGCTCTGGTCCTGGGGGGAGTCAAATATAATCACATCGCCCCGCTTTGGTTCACCGAACCAGTAGGACGCTTTTATGACCAGTACTCGTTCATCGGTATGAAGATTGGGCTCCATGCTGATGCCCTCAACGACTCTGCTCTCTACAGTGAATTGCACTGCAACAAAGATGAGCAGTGCTAATAGGATAGTGATTAAAACTTCGCGAAGTGATGGCCTCATCAGTTATCAATTATAGCCTATTTATCAAGCCTCTGCCAGCAGTCGCAACTTGGACTAAAGCCGAATGTCTGGTAGAATATGCCACTATGGAAGAGGACGAGCTTCTTCGCCGCGCTAAAGAGGGCGACATCGATAGCTTTAATCAGCTCGTAGAGACGTATCAAAGGGCGGTTTACAATCTTTGTTTGAGGATGCTGGGCAACGCTCCGGCTGCCGAAGATGCCACTCAGGATGCCTTCATCTCCGCTTTTCGGGGCATTAACAGGCTAAGGGGCGGTAACTTCAAGGCATGGCTGTTTCGCATCGCCGCTAACGCCTGTCGAGACCAGCTTCGCTCACTTCGCCGGCGCCCCATCACCTCCCTGGACGATGCGCCATTTGAGTTTAAGTCGGACCAGCCCTCACCGGAGGACTATGCTATGCGCCAGGAACTGGGGGAAGAGATTGGAAAGGCTTTCACTACACTACCTCCGGACCAGCGTCTGGCAGTCATCCTCCGCGATATCGAGGGGCTCGATTATGAGGAGATCGCCCAGGTAACCGGCAGCTCTCTGGGGACGGTGAAGTCCAGGATCAACCGTGGGAGGAAGAGGCTTCGCCATCACCTGGAGAAACACAGGGAACTTTTTATCTAGAGATATCGTCTTTATTATTAAGAGATGTTTATGCGAATTATACGAAAAAATCAGTGCCAGAAAGTGCAGGGGTTACTTTCCCCCTATATCGATGGGCAGATTGGCTCTTCGGAAAGAGATAGGGTGGAGAGCCATCTCGACGAGTGCCAGCTATGCCGTCGAGAGCTCGAGTCGTTGAGGGCTACGGTAAACCTTCTTCACCGTGTGGCTATCGTCTCACCGTCGCGTTCCTTTGTCCTTACTGAGATAGAGGCCAAAAGGCGACCGGCCACACTCAATAGGGAAGCGCCACAATGGCGTCGCCTGCCGGCACTGGGGGCATTGCGTGTCGCTACCGCTGTAACGGCGCTTCTCCTGGTGTTTGTCCTTGCCGGCGATGCCACCAACCTCTTCGAGGCAGGACCTGTGGAAGATAGAGCTGCCCTACAAGGCACCCCCGTCGCTGATGAGGTTCAAGGTACCCCTGTCCCTGACGAGGTTGTGGGGGTGGGTGGTGCGTCTTTTGACAGTGAAGGATTCACTGATGGTGAGGGATATATCTGGCCAGTGCTTGAGCTCGAGCTAGCTCTAACGGGGGTGGTGTTGATATTGGGTGGGGCAACGGCAGTTCTGTGGGACAGGAAGAGAAGAGGCCTGGGAAAAGGCTGAAGCTGTATAAAGAAAGGATTATAAAAGGAGGATTGACATGAGGAAAGGTCTATTGGTGGGTTTGGTTATTGGGGCTGTCCTGATAGGGGTAGTCAGCGTTGTTGCATTGGCAGGCGCAGATCCTTCACCCACCGCACAGGCCGCCAGTTCGGGTGACGACTTCGGGCGTTCTGCCATCTGGGTCAGCGGCACGGGTGAGGTTACGGCTGTTCCCGATATGGCTGTCGTCAGTCTGGGAGTAGAGGTTGAGGAGGACACGGTGCAGGCGGCGATGGATAAAGCCGCAGCAGCTATGGATTCGGTGGTCGCCGTGCTACGTGCCAACGGGGTTGTCGAGAAGGACATCCAGACACAGTGGTTCAACATTTATCCTGTGAGGAACTGGACGGAATGGGAGGGGACTATTGTTGGCTATCAGGTCACCAATACGGTGAGTGTTAAGGTCAGGGAGGTCGATGCTATCGGACGCATTATCGATGCGGTAGCTAAAGCCGGAGGTGATCTCATCCGAATCAATGGAGTAAGTTTTACTATGGATGACCCCTCGAAGTATTATGCTGAGGCGCGAGCCGAGGCTGTAGCCGATGCCACGGAGAAGGCTCAGCAATTGGCTGATCTTGCCGGTATCCAGTTAGGAGCGCCATTTTACATCTCAGAGGGCGGTGGCTATACGCCTACCCCTATCTATATGGATTATGCGATGCGGTCGTACGAAGGGAGCAGTGTCCCTATGACCCCCATAAACCCCGGCGAGACCGAGATAATCCTCACAGTGCAGATGGCTTTTACCATACAGTGAGCATTCTATCGGTTAACACCTGCAAGGGGCCCCGATTTATCGGGGCTCCTTTTTATATGTTGCACTTAAGCGGAGGTAGATGATAGAATGGCGGCATCGGAAGTAGCTATGGTTCTGAGCGACCGCACGATTAAAGAGGAGATCACCCGGGGTAGGATTATAATCGATCCCCTAGACCCTGCTTACATACAGCCTGCGAGCGTCGATGTCCGCCTAGACAGGAGGCTGCTGGTCTTCCGTGATTGGCATCCTCCGTTCTATATCGATGTGAAGAAAAACCTCGAGGGTTTGACCGAAGCTGTTGAGATTGAAGATGAAAAACCATTCTTACTGCAGCCCGGGGAGTTCGTTCTGGTGAGTACTCTTGAGGATATAACCCTCCCTGATGATATCGTTGGTCGGCTGGAGGGAAAGAGCTCACTGGGGCGGATCGGCCTGTTAATTAATTCCACTGCTGGATATGTCGACCCCGGCTGGCGAGGCCGTCTGACCATGGAGCTCTCCAATGTGGCGAAGGTTCCTATTACGCTCTACAGCGGGATGAAGATCGGTCAGATATCATTCCTACGCCTCACTACTGCGGCGGAACGTCTCTATGGGGATAAGAGCCTGGGGAGCAGGTACCAGGGTCAGACCGAGACCACTGCTAGCAGGTTCTATCAGGATTTCGATAATAAAGGTAGTTAACCATGAAGTCCATCCGGACATTTGGTTTCTAACGCATCACCACGTTTTATTTTTTAAGGAGTCCGCTGAATAAGCGGTGCCCCGATAATATCGGGGCTGGGGGTTGACTGAGACTACGCAATCTGTTAGGTGACACGTAGTAATGGCGAATAGCCAGGGAAGGCGATAGAGTTGAAAAAGAGTCTGTTGGAGCTTGAGAAGCACGCGCAAGAAGGGGCTAAAACGTTTATAGAGCAAACCGGCGAAGAGCATGAGCCGATATTACTGGTTGAGACGCCAGAAGGCACGGCCACAGGTGTATTTGATGATTTCAACAAAGACACTTTCAAGGAACAGGTAACAAAAGCACTTCGGGAGCAACAGGCATCTGGCTATGTCTTTATAACAGAGGCCTGGCAGGCCACACATGAGTCCCTGCATAAAGTTTCTAACGACGAAGCTAATGTCTCTGATTTGCCGCCGGATGATAGGGAAGAGGTTATTATGACCATTACTGTAGAGAAAGGTAAAGCGGCAAGGGTATCTTCCGCTGTTATAGTTTCGACCCCAAAAGGCAGAAAGGTAAAGAAATTTAGAAGCGACATTGAGGCCGAAGGTGTAATAGAAGGTCGTATGGTGGTTATGGACTGGTAATGAGTGGCAATGCCTCAGCGAGAGAGAAGGAACGTGGACTTATCCTACATAGCTGCAACCAAATTTCCCCTCGTGCATACTTTAGGTTACCGAAAAAGAGGTGCAGGACATCGCTTGTATATTAAATGCCATATATACTATTCTCCTACCGCATAGACTTGTGATGGAATCACTGTCATAGGCAAGATACCGTTAGGGCGAAGAGAGCGAAAAAATGGATTACATGGAGCGTGCTCTTTCCCTGGCCCGGTTGGCCCTGGGTAGCACCAGCCCCAATCCCGCAGTGGGGGCAGTAATCGCCAAGGATGGCGTGATGATTGGTGAGGGCTATACCCAGCCCCCGGGTGCCGCCCATGCTGAGATAGTCGCAATAAAGCAGGCGGGGGAAGAGAGCCGGGGCGCTACAATGTATGTAACGCTTGAGCCCTGCTGCCACTTCGGGCGTACCCCGCCCTGCACCCAAGCGATTATTGAAGGGGGCATTACAGGAGTGCATATCGCCACCTTGGACCCCAATCCGCTGGTTTCCGGTCGGGGGAAGGCATCGCTGGATGATGCAGGTATAAAAACACAACTCGGTGAGCGTGAAAAAGAGGCCCGTGAGCTAAATGAAGCCTACATAAAGTTCATCACCACCGGATTGCCCTTTGTCACCGTCAAATTTGCCATGAGTCTTGATGGCAAGATCGCTACCAAAACGGGTGATTCCAAATGGATTAGCGGTGAGCAGTCAAGGGAGTATGTTCATCAACTGCGCCGGGTTGCAGATGCTATCATGGTGGGGGTGAATACCATTCTTGACGATGATCCCCGGCTTACTGCAAGGCACGGGCTAGAGCAAGCGGGAGTGCAAGAAAAGCCGATCAGGGTCGTCGTGGATAGTAAGGCACGCACTCCGCCCACGGCGCAAGTATTCAAGCAACCGGGCAGGACAATAGTAGCCGTCTCACCGGCTGCCCCGCCGTCGAATATAAAAGTGCTGGAAAAGGCAGGGGCGGAGGTGCTGAAGCTTCCATCCCGCGAGGCGCTAGTAGACCTGGAGGCTCTGCTGGCAGAGCTCGGTAAAAGGGAGATCACCAGCGTTCTGGTGGAGGGCGGGGGCACGATGCTGGGTTCTTTTTTCGAACTTTTTGAATTTCACGAGAAGTGTCTGGTAGACAAAGTCATTACCTTCATCGCCCCGGCGATTATTGGTGGAAGGGACGCGAAATTGGCCGTCGGGGGGAAGGGTGCAGAAAGAATTGCAGATGCGCTTCGCCTTAACCGTGTAAAGGTAGAACGCTTTGGTGACGATGTGATGATATGCGGGTATACTGGTGAGGAAAAGGATGTTTACCGGAATCGTTGAAGAGATAGGCAAGGTTAGAGCGGCTAGCCCTGGGGGGCTTACAGTATATGCCCAAAAGGTGCTGGGGGAAACTAAGCTTGGCGATAGCGTTGCCGTAAATGGTGTATGTCTCACCGTCACCGCGCTCTCGACGGATTCCTTTTCCGCTGATGTGATGCCTGAGACACTGCGGCGTACCAACCTTGGGACGCTGCGCCCTGGCGACGAGGTGAATCTGGAGCGCCCACTGGCGGTGGGAGGCCGTTTTGGTGGGCACTTTGTTCAGGGACATATCGATGGCGTGGGCCGATTGCGCTCTTTGGCGCCGGAGGGGGAGGCTCTTCTGTTAGGATTCGAGACAGTTCAAGAGATAATGAGATACATAGTTGATAAGGGTTTCATAGCTGTAGATGGTGTTAGCCTCACTGTGGTACAATATAAGTCTGACTCATTTAATATCTCGCTGGTCGGTTACACACGAGAGAATACAATACTTGGTAACCGAAGACCTGGTGACATGGTAAATTTGGAGGTGGACATCATCGCCAAGTATGTAGCGAGGCTGAGGGATAGTAGCGATGCGATTACTACAGAGTTCTTAGCCGAGCATGGCTTTTTATAAAGGATGAATCATTACTAATTACTGTGTAATTAGTAATGATTCATCTGGCCATTAGAGGAGCTATTGGTAACGGTCGAAAAAGGAGGCGGGAAATGGGGCTGGCAACAATCCCAGAGGCGATCGAGGAAATAAGAGCGGGAAGGTTCGTTATCATCGTTGATGACGAGGCTCGCGAGAATGAAGGCGACCTTGCTATAGCTGCTGAGAAGATCACTCCGGAGGCGATCAATTTTATGGCGAAATACGGCCGTGGGCTGATCTGCATGCCCCTTTTAGGAAACCGGCTCGATGAACTCAATATCCCGATGATGGTTGGAGACAATACATCAAAGCATGAAACCGCTTTCACCGTATCCATTGAGGCCAAACACAGGGTAAGTACTGGAATCTCTGCCTACGATCGGGCGGCGACAATTAAGGCAGTGCTCGATCCTGTGACTAAGCCTGAGGATCTGGCTCGCCCCGGTCACACCTTCCCGCTGCGGGCAAGGGATGGTGGTGTGCTGGTCAGGGTGGGGCATACCGAGGCTATTGTTGACCTGGCAAGGCTTGCCGGGCTCTACCCGGGGGGCGTTATATGCGAAATCATGAATGAGGATGGTACCATGGCTCGCTTCCCTGAGCTTGAGGCCTTTGCTGTGCAGCATGGACTGAAAATGGTGAGCATTGCTGAACTCATCGCCTATCGGAGACGCCATGAAAAGCTTGTTACCCGGGTGGCTGAGGCGAATCTGCCTACCAGGTATGGCGATTTTATAGCCGTCGCTTATCGGAGCACCATTGACGCTGATGAGCATGTCGCTCTTGTGAGGGGAGATATTTCGGGGGAGGAGCCGGTGATGGTTCGGGTGCATAGCGAGTGTCTCACCGGGGATGTATTTGGCAGCCTGAGGTGCGATTGCGGAGAACAGATAGCTATGGCAATGCAGGTCATCGCTGAAGAGGGCTGTGGGGTATTCCTGTATATGAGACAGGAGGGGAGAGGGATCGGGCTTCATAACAAGCTAGCTGCCTATGCCCTGCAGGATAAGGGTCTGGACACCGTAGAGGCTAATGAATCGCTGGGCTTTCCCGCCGACCTTCGGGACTACGGCATTGGTGCGCAGATACTGGTGGACCTGGGTCTCAGGGATATTCGCCTCTTAACCAATAATCCGAGAAAAGTTGTCGGTGTTGAGGGTTATGGGCTGAGGGTGGTGGAGAAGCTGCCGCTCATCGTCAAGCCCAATCCCCTTAATCTTCACTATCTGGAGACGAAGCAGCAGAAGCTGGGCCACCTTCTGGAGCTGGAGGAGACCTGGAGTTTAAAGCGAGAACCTTAGTTTAATAAGGTTTATTGACCTATTCGACCGGGGCATATCGAGAAAGGAGAAGATGATGAACAAAAAATATGAAGGCACGCTTCTTGGTGCTGGCTTGAAGTTTGGTATTGTAGTATCCCGATTTAACGAGTTTATCACTGCAAAGCTGCTTGAGGGCGCGGAGGATGCGTTACTGCGCCACGGCGTCAAGGAGAAAGACATCGACGTCGCCCGGACCCCGGGCTCCTTTGAGATCCCGCTCATAGCTAAAAAGATGGCGGAAAAAGGAGGTTATTCTGCTATTATCTGCCTGGGTGCGGTGATCAGAGGGGGGACACCCCACTTCGACTATATCTCCAACGAGGTAACAAAGGGGATTGCTCAGGTTGGCCTAGAGACCGGGATGCCAGTAATTTTTGGCGTGGTCACCGCAGACACCCTGGAGCAGGCCATAGAGCGAGCGGGGACAAAGATGGGTAATGCCGGCTTTGCGGCAGCGGAAAGCGCTATTGAGATGGCGAACCTGATTAGGTCGATTACTCCGTAACCCTCAAGATCCTGTCGCCCCGTCTTACCCTGTCAGGTACCTTGATTCCCACCTCGTCCCCGGGATTAGCTTCACCAACGTCCGCATTGTGAATTTGCAGGGACTCGACAATGAACTCCAAGTCGGTGGTGTGTCCCACGATGTGAAGCTTATCCCCAACCTTGAGCGAACCGGTGAGATCGATCCCGGCCACCACCGGTCGGGCAAAGAAGTCGCTGACCCTGCCAATTTCGTCTTCCGCCATCTTGCCCTCCTTTCACTTTCTCAACCTACCGTACCTGTCTTCCACCAGTATACCTGCAGTATACCCGCCTCTTAATAGCAAATCAATATTTTGTAGACTTCATATTATTCCAAAGCGATCGAAGCTAATTGAACGAGATTAGCACCGAATTCCCTGACGTGTGACGGGGGCGATATGCTGTGGTCTGCTGCTGGATAAAAAGCTGCTCGTAAGCTATAATGACTATAAAAATTAAGGGGTTAGTAAATTGGCTCAAGTTGATGAAATGATCGAGAAGATGCTCAGCGGGGACGAACAAAGCCTGGCCCGGCTGATAACGATGGTCGAGCGGAATGCCCCTGAGGTACCCCAGATCATGAGCAAGATCAACTTCAATCTGGGGAACTCCCATATCGTTGGCATAACCGGCCCACCAGGAGGGGGCAAGAGCAGCATTGTGGATAGGTTGGCGGCCCTCCTACGGGCGGACGGGCATTCGGTCGGAATAATTGCCTGCGATCCTTCAAGCCCTTTCTCCGGTGGCGCTGTGCTGGGTGACCGTATTCGGATGCAGCAGCATTATCTGGATAAAGAGGTTTTCATTCGCAGCATGGCTACCCGTGAAGGGCGGGGAGGACTGTCACCTACCACCAAGGAGGTGCTCAAGCTCATGGACGCCTTCGGGAAGGACTTCGTTCTGGTGGAAACTGTAGGTGTGGGGCAGACGGAGCTCGACATCATGGATGCGGCGGACACCGTGATTGTTGTGCTGGTACCAGAGGCGGGGGATGCCATTCAGGCGATGAAGGCTGGAATCCTCGAGATCGCCGATATATTTGTGGTTAACAAGGCGGACCGCCAGGGTGCGGATGCCGTAGCTGATGACCTGAGGCAGATGCTGCGTCTCAACCCGAAGCATGAGTGGTGGGAGGTGCCGGTGCTTACAACCGAGGCGATTAATAATGTAGGAATCGATGAGATGTATCAGGGGATTAAGAATCACCGCAAGGCGCTCGAGGAGGCTGGGCAGCTCGACATCCGCCGTAAGGCACAAAGAAGGGCGGAGTTCCTGGAGGTCGTGGAACGCAGTGTACGCGAGCGGATCCTGGCATTGATACGGCAAAATGAGCGGCTCGCTGACTCCCTGGAGCGAGTGGAGAAAGGTGAAATAGACCCTTATTCCGCAACCGATGAACTCCTCGCCAGCCAGGCCCTCCTTCAAACCTGGCGCACTTCACTGGAGCGGGAAGGATAGATTGAAAGACGGGAAAACTATAGAGGAGCTTGAGCGAATCTTCCACCCGCGGGGCGTAGCTATAGTAGGGGCTTCCAACAATAATGGCAATCTTGGTAAATTTTTCCTGAACGGCTTTATTCAACAAGGCTTTGACAAGGACAATCTGTATGTAGTGCACCCCGGAGAGCAGGAAGTCATTGGGGTGAAGGCTTACCCCACAGCGCAGGACATTCCGGGGGATGTGGATCTGGCAGTTGTGTTCTCTCCACGGGAAACGGTGCCCAAGGTGGTACGTGACTGCTCCATGAAGGGCATCAAGGGTGTGGTGATATGCACCTCGGGATTTGGGGAGAAGGACAGCGAGGGCATAAAGCTGGAGCGGGAGATCGTTGAGATCTCGCGGCGGAATGGCACCAGGCTAATCGGGCCGAACTGCGTTGGCATCTACTGCCCTTCGTCGAACCTGGTGAATTTTGCCGGTGTCATGCCGAAAGAGAGCGGCCCGGTAGGCATGTTCTCCCATAGTGGCTCCCTTTCCGTGATGTTCCCCGTGGCGGCAGCTACTCACGGGATATATTTTAGCAAAGCCGTTAGCTGCGGGAACGTCTGTGACCTCAACGAGTCGGACTTGCTTGAGTACTTCGGCCAAGACCCGGAGACGGACATAATAATCGCCTATTTAGAGGGTGTCGTCGAGGGGCGACGGTTTTACAGGCTTGCCCGGCAGGTCTCCAAGATCAAGCCTATTCTGCTGTGGAAGGGCGGGACAAGTGATGTAGGCTCACGTGCTGCTTCCTCTCACACTGGTGCACTCTCGGGATCTGCTATAGTATGGGAGGCTGTCTTCAAGCAGACGGGTATGATAAAGGTGGATAGCGCGGAGGAGATGCTGGACTATCTTCAGGCTTTCTACTTCCTTCCGTTGCCCAGGGGTAACAGGGTCGCCATCGTATCCGGGATGGGAGGCATGGGAGTGGCAATTGCCGATGCCTGCATAGAATACGGGCTGGAGATTGCCCAGCTTTCCCAGTACACCAGGAAGAGGCTTGACGAAGTTGTACCACAGGTGGGAACGTGCACCGATAACCCGGTCGACTTAGGTATGCTGTCAACTTTTAATCCTCAATTATATGTCGATACTATAGAGGCGCTAGGGAAGGATGAAGGGGTGGATATGTTGCTCATCACCAGGGGGAGCTGGAAATCCGATTATATGGAGAAGGTGCTGGCAGTGTTGGGGGAGGTAGAGAAGCCAATCGTCTTCGTTACCACGCCGGCCCGGAAGAGGGTGATGGAAGAGCCTTTGCCTATGAAAGGGGTCGCTTTCTACACTGACGGGCGTAGGGCAGCCCTGGTATTGAGCAAGATGGTGGCGTACAATCGCTTCCGCTCCAACAATTGAGGGGAGGGGACGGTGAGTAAGGGATGAGGTCCACGAGCGGGTGAAACCCTTCAAGAGGCCAATGCTCACTATCATTGCGGAGGGTTTTGTGTCCGGGAAGGGAGACAGCCCTGGCTCGTAAGGTACTCCTGGTTAACCCCAACCAGATGAAGCCGCCGGTAGCGCCCCTCGCTTTGGACTATCTCGCCTTAGCCCTCAACGAGAACGGCTTCGAGGTTGACCTTCTCGACCTCTGTTTTTACCAAAATCCAGAGGATTGTATTGCGGAATTCAATCGATATTTCGCTATAAACAGCGTTTTTGCTATTGCCATTACTCTGCGCAACACCGACGACACCTGTTTTACTACCCAGGATTTCTTTATCCCGAGGATCAAGGAGATAATCGACAGCATCCGTGCGCATTCCTCTGCCCCTTTGATCCTGGGCGGGTCGGGGTTCTCGACTATGCCTGAGGCCATTCTCCAATACTGCAGCCTCGATATGGGACTATGGGGTGAAGGGGAATACTCGCTCCCGTTACTATTGACCAAGATGGCGGGTGGAGAGGATTATCACGGTGTCCCCGGACTCGTGTATCGCGTAACTAAAGGCTACCTTCGCAATCTCCCAGAATACCTCGATCTGAAGAACATGGCCGTCCCGGAACGAAACGCGGTAGATAACCGCCGATACTTTTTGGAAGGGGGTATGGGCAACATAGAGGCGAAGCGTGGCTGCCCCAAACGATGCATTTACTGCGCTGACCCCCTGGCAAAGGGGATGACGGTACGCCAGCGTTCCCCGAAGAGCGTGGTGGATGAGATCGAGGTGCTGCTTCGGATGGGGATCGATCATTTCCATTTCTGCGATAGCGAGTTCAATTTTCCGGCCGCTCATGCCAATGAGATATGCCTTGAAATCATTAATAGGGGGTTGGGATCAAAAATCAGGTGGTATGCCTACTGTAGCCCCGCTCCCTTTAACGAGGAGCTTGCTGCCCTATTCCCTAAGGCGGGGTGCGCCGGTATTAACTTTGGCGTCGATAGCGCAAATGACCATATGCTGCGCACTTTGGACCGGGATTTCACTGTAGAAGACATAGTGAAAACCGCTCAGCTCTGCCACCGCCATGGCATTATTTTTATGTACGACCTGCTCCTCGGTGGTCCCGGCGAGACCAAAGATACACTTTTAGAGACCATAACAATGATGAAACGGCTCTCCCCCTCCAGGGTTGGCGCAAGTCTAGGGGTGCGCATTTTACCTGAAACGAGGCTGGCAGCGATGGTAAACAAGCAGGGGCCTGTAGATCAGAACCCCAATATTCGGGGCGCGGGGGACGACAAATTCTTCGCCCCCGTCTTCTTTCTGTCCTCGAGCATTGGAGAGGACGCGTCAGAGTATCTGGCCAGCCTGGTGGATAACGATGAGCGCTTCTTTTTCATGTCGGGGGAGGCTGCAGACCAGAATTATAACTATAATGATAATACCGTCCTTACAAGCGCTATCCGGGATGGCTATCGAGGGGCGTTCTGGGACATTCTCAGAAGGCTGAGTAGGTGAATGGCATTCCTTTTGACAACCTATTAGGCCCGCGTTAGAATAGGCACGGAGAGAGAATTGCTTGATAAATACGATGTGATCATAGTGGGCGGCGGGCCAGCGGGCATCTTCGCCGCAATGGAACTCTGTCAAGCCCCGGATCTGAGCGTCCTGCTTCTG
>JAVLBD010000169.1:0-3069 GCA_031581405.1 Dehalococcoidia bacterium | reverse complement strand
CTAAAACTGGCTGGCGCTGCCATGCCCCCGGCAGGAAGTATCCTGCACCGCTTTTTCAGCGGTCTCTAAGATACGTTCCCCTCTATTCAGTCTATTGACCTGCTGCTCCCAAAACGGAGGCAGTTTTGGTTATTTCACAAAAAAGTATTGACAAAATGGCATTTAGTTGTTACATTATTGATTGTTAGTGTAATGCTAACTATTAATATTATACATATATAAGGCGTTGTCCTAATCATATAACCTGAGTATCAGATGGCAAAGAAGCAAAAAAAAGAAGTTCTCATTGAGGACATCCTACAGCTTACGGACCAGTTGTTCCGGCAGCTACTTCCTATATTGCCCACGGAGTGGATTCATCTGGACCTGACCATGTCTCAGCTCAAGATCGTCCTGCTTCTCTTTATCACCGGTCATTCGCGCATGGGCGATATCGCTTCCGAGCTTGGGGTGAGCCTGGCCACAGCAACAGGTGTCGTGGATCGCCTGGTAGAGCGGAAGTTGCTGATTCGCAATGGTGACCCCGATGACCGCCGTGTAGTCCTGTGTCAGCTTTCGAATAAAGGAGAAAAATTACTCCGTGACCTGTGGCAGTTATCTCAAAAGCGCATAGGATATCTAATGAGTGCATTAGACACACCGCAACTGCTATTGATTTCTCAAGCTCTTCAAGCGCTCATGCATGCCTCGGAGGATACAAAAGATGTTCCGCAAAAAGATTGAGCCAGGATTAATAGGGAGTTCACTCGATCTTCCTGAAATAAATAAGGAGTAAATAACAGAATGGTAAACAAACTTGAGACTGCACCGGTAAAAAAGCCGGATAAGCTTGAAAGGTGCTGCCACTATTGGGTAGTCGAGAGCCCTCATGGCCCTACCAGTAGAGGCACCTGCAAGTTCTGCGGCGCGGTAAAAGAATTCGATAACTACGGTCTAGAATATTAATAACTGAGGGAACTCTATATATACACATTTGCCGGGTTCCCCGAATAATGATTTACCGTGCCTTAGAAATTATGGAAAAGATGGTTTGGAAAACCAAGTGAGAGAGGGTATCGAATGCGTGTACTGGTTACCGGTGGGGCAGGAAGGTTGGGAGTTACTGTCTGCAAAGCCTTTCTGAATAACGGATTCGGGGTGCGTGTTTACGACCTGAATAATGACCGCAACCGAAAGAGCATTAAAGAGATTGGTAGAAAGGCAGAAATCGTATGGGGCGATATTACTCAACCTGATTCGGTGCGAAGGGCGTTGGAAGAAGTAGATATTGTCGTCCACATGGCTGGCATCTTGCCCCCTTTGGCCGACGAAAAGCCAGAACTGGCCAGGATGGTTAATGTAGAGGGAACCAGAACACTCGTTGACCTGATAAAAGAGAAGGGCAGCAACATCCCCCTGGTATTTACATCCTCCGTAGCAGTTTTTGGTCTAACTCCCAACGCTACGGAACCTATTTCACCGGACAATAATGATGCCAGTCCCAGTGATACCTATGGCAAGACCAAGATTGAAGCAGAAAACTTAATCAAAGAATCGGGTATTGACTTCCTCACATTGCGGCTGGCCGCGGTACTGTACTTAGACCACGAAGTGAGTGACCTGAAGCGAATATTTTCTATTCCCTTGAGCAACCGAATAGAGTTTTGCCATCCCGATGATCTGGCTCTAGCGATACTCAACGCCGTTAAAAATTTCCCCCTGCTGAAGGGGAATACGCTGGTCATTAGCGGTGGTCCCGATCAACAAATGTTATACAAGGATATGGTGGGGGCTATTCTAAACGTTATGGGGTTGCCCCTTCCACCAGCCCACAAATTTACCGAGCAACCTTCTTACCTTGACTGGTACGATACAAGCAAGTCACAGGAACTGCTCGACTTCCAAAGGAAGTCATTTGCCGACTATCTCAGAGACTATACCCGAGGGCTATCCACGCGATACTCCTCCCTATTCCTGCCATTCATGCGTTACTTCGTTTCACCGCTGTTTGGGAAGGCTGTCGTTCAGTTTATTTAAATCTGGTTTTGATACCCCCATTCACAAGACAGGGGTACAGATATCACACGGTAGAGCGTCAAAGAGCATCATAAGTTGCGCCAGGAAAATCGACACCGTTATGGATGGTGGTTAACATATCCCCTCGGGTAAACTCGGGCGGATACCTTGTAAGGGCTCCGATAAATCGGAGCCCTTGTCAAGTTAGTTTCTCGAGGCTAGCCCGGGAACTAATATTATATGAGGCTCTATTTCGCCTCTTTCAGCTCTTGGCTGCAATTACGGCCATACGCCCTGGTAGCCGTCTGTTGCGGCATCGCAAGACTCTGTAGCCGTATCGACGCACACTGATCCAACATTCCCACCATCGTCCAAAACCCAGATGTAGTGATTCGTGTCGGAAGTGCCAGTGCAGTTGCCACTTTCTGTTCTCACACCATCAGGAATGTCCCTCAGCAGTTCATCCGGCCCCAGTAGCAGGCAAACGTCAACGTTGGAATTATTTCCGGCCATTACGGGCAAACCGTGGCTGCTGTTGGTCATATAACCGGTTACTGCAAGCTGGATTTCATCCCTGACTAAATTGTAGGCCTGCTCTCCGGTCCTACCGAAAATACCACCGACTGCAAGGACGATAACGCCGGCCAGGATAGCCAGGATAACCAGCACGATGAGGAGCTCGATAAGGGTTAAGCCTTTCTTGCCGCCAAGTCGCTTGTATCCCCATTTTCCAAATATTGCCATTCTTTTTCACCTCCCTTCTATTTATATTATCAATATTCTCTTTCGTTAGATGTATTTTAAGTAATATTGACTTATATTAAGTTATCATAAATATGCAGGTTTGTCAAGCCCCCTTACAACCATTCGTGTAAATCCGAATAAATCCCTGGCTCTGCATCGAGGGCAAGGGGGTTATCATATCTTTCACCTCACCCCCTAGCCCCCTCTCCTCAAGGAGAGGGGGGATAATTAGAGCTGGGGGACACCCCCAGTCCCCCGCCAGAGAGGAATCCCTCTGGTCTCCCTTTACCCCTATCATTGCGAGGAGCGACCGCGACGAAGCAATCTCCG
>JAVLBD010000168.1:0-3080 GCA_031581405.1 Dehalococcoidia bacterium | reverse complement strand
GACGCAAGCTGCTCCCAATGTGTAGTGCGGGCCGGTAACCCCCATATTTAGGGTGACTTCGCCGGCTGGGCTGTTGGCCACCGTTCTCGGGTTATGGTGGTGGGACCAAAAATCTACATTGTAGTCATATTGCTTTATGTTATAAATCTCATTTTCTGTTTCCACATTACCGTGCTCGGTAATGCCAATGTAGATACCGATTCTCGATTTATCAATGGAGTCAAGGTTCAATTTCGCATCAGCGATAGCTTCATGAGAGCAGTAGGTAGCAATAGACCCCGCTCGTGTCCCACGACGTAACGCCTTTTTCTTCTGATAGATCAATGGGTCAAAATCGCATACACCGGCTATGACTTCCCCCATGTAGTGGGTCTCTATTTTCCCTATTCCGGATTTACCGGCAAGCAAGTTCTCCCTAAACTCAGAAAGACTGTTTCCATTAGGTGCGGTTAGACCGATTCCGGTTATTACAATTCTCGTATTATCATTCATCTTAGTAACTATCTGATCCTAGTCCGTATCGAGCTACCATTCCACGCCCAGCATAACACCGCATAGGCCACTGCCACCTGCCATGAGCACAACCTTATCTCCAGCATTAACATGACCCTCCTCAATTCCTATAGCCAGCGAAATGGGGAGGGAACACGAAGCTATATTTCCCAGGTATTCCACAGTGGAAAAGCCCTTGGCTTTATCCAGCTCCAGGGCTTGAAACAACACCTCTCGATGGATGGTGCTAACCTGATGACAGAAGACCTTATCTACATCTGTACCGCTCCACCCTAGCTCATGCTGGAAAGCCTTCCATGTTTCGGCCGCCAATGCCGTGCCATTATTCAGAATTCCCGCATAGTCCGTCCTCATATTGGGGTAGCTATCCGGGTCGAAGAAATAAGTATCAGATTCTATGCGGCAAAGATCGTTATGTTGTGAAGCGGTGCGTACCGCTCCCCCCAGGAGTTTATGGCCGGATTTCGACAGGGAAGAGTGAGTCAGTACTGCTGCCACTGACCCGGACCCCAGTGTTAGAGAGGCGAACGATACTTTTAGCTTGTCCCTGGTGATGTTTTGGTCTTTCAATAGGTCATTGATCGTTTTGTCAATGAGTCGCTTCCCGCCCTCTGTGCCCACCACAATGCCTGCTTTTACCTGGCCCAGTTCTATCATATTTGCCAGGGTTATAATGCCGTTGGTGAAACCAAGGCAGGCATTTGAGATGTCGAAGATAGTAGCTGTGGGGGGGAGGCCCAGCGAATCATGGACCAGGGTAGCCGTTGCCGGTTCCAGGAAATCGCGACATACGGAGGTGTGAAGAAGACACTCGATATCCGCTTTATCGATTCCGGACTTGGTGATGGCCTTTTCTGCCGCCTTTGTGCTTGCCTGGCTGGGTGTTGTCTCATCGTCCCAGAATCGCCGCTCGCGAATTCCGGTCATCAATTCGAAGCGTCCGTAAGAGAGATTCAGCTTCTCGTATACAGGGGCTACTCTCTCCTCAAGGCTCTGTGACGTGACCATTGTCTCCGGGATTTCGTACCCGAAAGCCTCAATGTGGACATTCTTGTATCGCATTTATATGAATCCTCTACGTACTCACTACTATACCCGGAGTAAACCGGGTGTCAAATGCTCTATGGTTTATCTTATCGCTCTCCAGAAAGGAGAGATACTACTCCCGGTTTACTTATATAATTTACTCGGAGCCATACTATCGCACTTCTCCTCGAACTTGTCAACAGCTTCACATTAACCACCCTTTACTGTTCGAATAGCCATTTTCCCACAGACTCAATTCGCCAGCGTATCCATGAGTAACCATATCACGATAACTGTTCCTAAACACTTTCCCGCGTAGAGTGGCCCTTCCAGTGACTGCGAAGAGAATATCGTAACTCGCCGTAAGGATATACGGAAGAATCTCACTCCCTGTTTAGTGAGGGGAGAGATCAGGGTGAACCGTCGATTCTCCGATGCAATGACGCAGAAGTATATAAATCAAATGCTACAACGCCTCTATGTTAAATATCTTTCATGCGTGGCTCTAAGTAGGCAACAGAGCTATCCAATGTAGATAATTCCATATAGTCGTCTTCCGGCACAACGATATTATATCGCTTTCGTAACTCCATGACGACGTCGAGAAAATCCATCGAGTCCATTTCGATTTGGTCTCGTATACGGATATCACCCTTAAGATTGCTCAGGTCTTCATCCGGCACAATTTCATGGATAACCTCTAAAATCATGGTTCTAATCTCTTCTGCTTTCATGGACCCCTTTCCTTACTTTTCTAGTGAAGCGCTACTTCAATAATACTATCCTTTAAATCTTTTGACAATAACCACAGAATTGATGCCCAACATTCCGAAGGAGTTATTTAAGATATAATCGACCTTATCGACCTTTTTAGGTTCGTTGATTACAAGGTTCTTTAGGGCACATTCAGGGTCTAGATTATCGATATTAATCGTATGGTGCACGATATGGTCTTCAAAGGATGGTAGGTTTCCTACTAATTCCAAAGCCCCAGAAGCGCCCATCGTATGGCCAATAAAACTTTTAGTATTGTTAATATACGAATTCGAATTGTTCCCCAGGACTCTTTTGATTGCCTGACATTCGGCCTTATCACCTTCAGGGGTTGCCGTTGCATGGGTGCTGATAATATCGATATCGCTCGCTGATATACCAGCTTTTTTTAGGGCAAGGTTTATACACTCAACCTGCCTTTCCGCATTTGGAAGAATGAAATCATATGCGTCTGAGTTGATCGCATAGCCTACGATCTCACCGTAGATCCTGGCACCTCTGGCAAGTGCATCGCTCAGTCTTTCCAGGACGCAGATACAGCCGCCTTCGGAAACAACGATACCGTTTCGATCCCTGTCAAAAGGACGGGATGCTTTTTGAGGGTCGGGATGGCTCGCCAATGCGCCCTCATTTTTAAAAGCGGCAAAAACACCGAATGTCCCAGGGGTCTCAGAGACACCACCGGCCAGTGCCAAATCCACTTCACCCAGTAGCAACATCTGTAAACCTTGTATGAGTCCAATGTTGCCAGCGGCGCAAGCGGCTCC
>JAVLBD010000167.1:0-3095 GCA_031581405.1 Dehalococcoidia bacterium | reverse complement strand
ACCATCGCGCCAAGCCCGGCTGAAATCGGCGCCGTGGCGCGAAAGGTATTTCCAACATAATGATCATGATAGAAATCGGAGCGATTTCGAAAAACTCCAAACTGTCCATAACAGTGGCTATTATCGGTCGAAAGTTTTGAAAATACTGGTTACGAATGATGATGGATTCCTCGCCAGGGGGCTATGGGCGCTGGCTAAGGCACTCTCGCAGGTAGGCGAGGTTTTTATCGTGGCTCCTGACCGGGAACAGAGCGCCGTTGGAAGTTCCGTAACACTTCACCATCCGCTGCGGTCAAAAATGGTGCGGTCCCCACTGAAAGAGGTAAAGAGCTATTTGGTGGAGGGTACCCCAGCTGACTGCGTTATCCTAGCACTGGGCCATTTACTCGATACAAAGATTGACATGGTCTTCTCCGGTATAAATGAGGGGTCAAATCTCGGGGACGATGTGCTTGTCTCAGGGACCGTGGGTGCTGCCTTCCAGGGATATCTCAAGGGTATTCCCTCGGTAGCAATCTCGGTAGGAGCGCTCAAGGATGTTCATTTCGATGCTGCAGCCCGGCTAGCAGCCGTAATTGCGCCATTAATAAAGGATTTGCCCGGTGAAACCTTTTTAAACATAAATCTTCCCAATCTGCCACTCGACCAAATCGAGGGTATAGAAGTTGCCCGTTTAGGGCGGAGAAGCTATTGTGATGAGATTGAGCCGGGGCATGATGGAAAGAGGGACTATTATTGGATAGTGCGCGGCAAGCCGGATTGGCAACCGGAGGAAGGCACCGATATTTGGGCTTACACCAATAATAGGATCGCCATCACCCCGCTTTATAATGACCTGACAAATTTGCAGGTGCTATCAGCTATAAAGGATTTACCACAGACGCTAAACCGGAGCCTATTTAATCAAAGCTAGTTGAACACCACAGCCAAGGCCCTGTGAGGTAGATCGGGCCTCCGCTCTTCCCTCCACTATTATGTAAAGTACTACCAAAATCATCGAGAATCCTTATGGCAATCCTTGCCCTCCTCTAGTGGATCATAAGTCACTGAGACTCTACTATTCATCTGACTTAGTTCACCTTCTAATACCAAGATTTTCCCCGTGACGACATCGAGTTATCGATGATTTTTTATGAACAATCCCATCGGGAATGATTTGCCATGCCCGGGGTATACGGTATTTATTTTTAAACTTTTCAATTCTTCAATACTGACATTTCCTGCCGCTGAGTCGTCCATAATTGAATTGAGCGCTGGTTTATCACTGTTTGTAAGCAGATCGCCGCAAAACAGGTCGCCCTTGTCTGTCAGGATTCCTATTGACCCCTTTGAGTGCCCTGGAATAGAAAGAACTTTGGCATCGAATCCATATCCAGAGAGATCGTATCCATGCTCGATATATAAATCGGGGCTAAATCTTTCCGATTTGCCAAACCCGAAGAGGATAGGAGCCATCATTCTGATCAGAATATTGCCTTTTTTTCTGTTGTAAAACATATTTCCGCATTCGACCATTCCTGAGTCGTCCTGGTGAACCGCTATTTTTGCACCGAACTTTTTACGGAGATAGGCAGCATTGCCAGTATGGTCAAAATCTCCATGTGTTATAACGATAAGCTTCAGATTGCCAGCCTTACAGCCTGCACTTTCAAGTTCCGCTTCAAGGTCGGTGCGCTTATTTGAACCTCCCGTGTCGATCAGGATATAGCCAGTTTCGGTTTCTATCAGGTAGCAATTTACGCTACCTAGTTTATAACGTAGCAATAAACTAATGGTTTTGATTTTTTGCGGCATGTTTTCCTCTAAGACATTTACAAGCAGGTCTGTGACAGCAATCCAAGCAGGTACGCCCCTAAATTTTACGCAATTACTTCTTGCTCTCTATAATTCCTTTCGCCCAACTGGCAGCACGTTCCAGCTCTCCCTCTTTCAGCGGACCTTCTTTGCCATTGACAAAGAAGCCTTCAGGTGCCACTACCAGGTTGCCACCCTTTTTCTTGAGAGCTTCAGCGATACGCCCGGCAGCATAGCCGCCCATCTTCATAAATAAACGCAGTCCCGTTCCTACTTCACTGGTAGGAAACCTCGTATCAAAGGCTGCCGCGTCGATACCTTTGAGAGTGTCCCCAGGAATGCTTTCGACAAATGTTTGTACCAACTTCGTAGGTCTGAAACCTTGGGTCGGAGAACCGACAATGAGCAGGTCGATGGACTCCAATTCGGAGGGACTTGCTTCACCTGCACGAAGCACCATAACATCATTTGTAATGGCACCACCGACAGATTTGGCAATTTTCTCTGTGTTCCCATACATCGAGTCATATACTATTAAGGCCTTCATTGTAGACACCTCCACTCCATATCCGACTACCAGTCTACACCCCCATTAACTGAGCTTCAAGCACATGTATTCGTCCAGTACATTAGTGACACAGAACCAACCGGCCATTTCAGCTTCCGCTGTCATTGCGAGCGAAGCGAAGCAATCTCAGGTAGTAGTGCTTGGAAATGACAGAGGAAAAGGGTGTCCAGAGGGATTTCCCTCTGGTGGGGGTCTGGGGGTGTCCCCCAGCTCTACTCTTCCCCCTCTCCTTGAGGAGAGGGGGACAGGGGGTGAGGTGAACGAAAAGACTCCTAGACCCAAAGTCATTGCGATCCTTCTACTTTCTGTCATGACAAACGAATCCTTATTGTCATTGCATACCGAGCAAAGCAATGCCCGTCGTCATTCCACATTGTCATGCTGAATTTATTTCAGTATCTCTCGTTTCAGCATCCCCTAGAAGACATCCACCTAAGTCATCCCAATTATGATTGAACTGATTAATGAGATTTGTTTTCCAATCTCTATGCCAATTCTTCAATTGCTTTTCCCTTTTTATGGCACTTTCTACATCTGTTGTTATCTCATAGTAAACAAGTTTCGTGAGATTATACTTTTTACTAAACCCTTCTACTAACTTATTTCTATGTTCGTATATCCTACGTGTGAGGTCGTTTGTTACTCCTGTATAAAGGACTTCATTTGACTTATTCGTCAGAATATAAATGTAGTAGTGTTTATCCTCTTTCACAATAGTTCATTATTGTCATGC
>JAVLBD010000166.1:0-3187 GCA_031581405.1 Dehalococcoidia bacterium | reverse complement strand
CTATGAGCTCCTCCGCCTCCATGTTAACTTCTTCCAGCCTGTGATGAAGCTGGTTGCCAAGAGCAGACAGGGAGCTAAGGTGCATAAGATCTATGACACAGCACGAACGCCCTATAAGCGATTAATTGAGTCTGGCGTACTTACGGAGACTAAGCGAGCGGAACTTGCGGCAATCTACCACGGTCTAAACCCGGTTTCTCTTTTAAGGTATATCAATGAGAACCTGGAGCGCTTGTGGGCCCTGGCAGAATGCCCTACTCCTGCTCGCAAAGCTAGAGATCAGAGTAATTCGGTAACCGTTATTTCTGACGCAACGATTGCAGTTCGGTAACACTTTATCTTGACGCAATACGTGAGCAGCACTGAATCCAATTAACCTGTATCACTGATGGATGGTATTTACAGAACCCTCCAAGTTGCTGAAGACGATACTATCTCCCTTGGCATCTACCAATACCGTATCGCCTTCTCTAAATTCCCCTTCGAGCACCTTTCGCGCGAGAGGGTCCAGTACAATCCGCTGAATTGCTCGCTTAAGAGGACGTGCACCGTAGGCAGGATCATAGCCTTCCTTAACCAATAGTTCTTTGGCGTTGTCACTGAGTTCAACATCAATATGCCGTTCGGCAAGCCGCTTTTTCAAGCTAATAAACTGAATGTCGACGATCTGTTTAATATGCTCCCGGCTTAGCTGGTGGAAGATTATAACTTCGTCTACCCGATTAAGAAATTCAGGGCGGAATTGGGTTTTCAAGGCGTCCATAACCTGTTCTTTTATCAGCGCTTCTTGATCAGGACCAAGGTCAACCATATGCTGGCTGCCCAGGTTACTGGTCATGATAAGCACGGTGTTCTTGAAGTCCACTGTACGCCCGTGGCCATCGGTAAGTCGGCCATCATCCATTATCTGTAATAGCACGTTAAATACGTCCTTATGAGCCTTCTCTACTTCATCAAGCAATACGACGGTGTATGGTTTACGCCGTACTGCTTCGGTGAGCTGGCCTCCTTCCTCATAACCTACATATCCCGGTGGTGCGCCAATGAGGCGGGACACTGTATGCTTCTCCATATACTCTGACATATCAATGCGCACCATTGCCTGCTCGTCATCAAAGAGGAATTCAGCTAGTGCACGTGCCAGTTCCGTCTTGCCTACGCCGGTTGGACCGAGGAAGATGAAGCTACCCAGGGGACGGTTGGGATCCTGGAGGCCAGCGCGTGCACGGCGAATGGCATTAGACGTCGCCGTTATAGCTTCATCCTGCCCTACGACCCTTATATGCAGCCGCTTTTCCATACTAAGGAGTTTCTGTATTTCGCCCTCCATAAGCCGGCTTACCGGGACACCGGTCCAACGGCTTACAACTTCGGCGATGTCCTCTTCGTCAACTTCTTCCTTAACAAGCTGCTTGCTTCTGTTGGCAGACAGCCGTTCTTCGGTTTCTACGAGCTGTTTTTCCAATTCCACAAGCGTGCTGTATTTAAGTTGAGCTGCCTGCTCGAAGTTGGCCGAACGCTCCGCTCTTTCCATTTCATGGCGAACCTGCTCTATTTTCTCCTTTAATTGCTGTAGTCCCTGGATATCTTCCTTCTCCTTCTGCCATTGTGTCCTCAGGTGGTCGCCGTTCTCTTTGAGGTCAGCAAGTTCCTTTTCCATACTGGCAAGGCGTTCTTTTGAGGCAGCATCCTTCTCTTTCTTCAGTGCCTCGCGCTCAATCTCTAGCTGCATGGTTCGCCTTTCCACCTCATCGAGCTCTGCTGGAACGCTATCTATCTCGGTGCGCAATTTGGAGGCAGACTCATCGACCAGGTCTATCGCTTTATCTGGCAGGAATCGGTCGCTTATGTAGCGGTTTGAGAGTATAGCAGCTGCTACAAGTGCCGAGTCCTTTATTCGCACACCGTGATGAACTTCGTACCTCTCCTTAAGCCCGCGTAGAATAGATATCGTGTCCTCCACCGAAGGTTCACTTACAAGCACGGGTTGGAAGCGCCGTTCCAGAGCAGCGTCCTTCTCGATGTGCTTTCTATATTCATCTAAGGTGGTAGCCCCGATACAATGTAACTCCCCCCTGGCCAACATTGGTTTCAGCATATTGGAGGCATCCATAGCGCCTTCGGCGGCTCCTGCGCCGACGACGGTATGGAGCTCGTCAATGAAGAGTATAATCTCACCTTCCGCTTGCTGGACCTCCTTAAGCACCGCCTTAAGTCTCTCCTCAAACTCCCCGCGGTACTTAGCACCGGCAATCAGGGACCCCAGGTCCAGGGCTACAATTTGTTTTCTCTTCAACCCCTCTGGGACATCCCCGCGGACAATCCGCTGGGCTAAGCCCTCGGCGATAGCCGTCTTACCAACTCCGGGATCGCCGATGAGCACCGGGTTGTTCTTTGTGCGCCGGGATAGTACTTGGATAAGTCTCCTGATTTCATCATCGCGACCGATGACAGGGTCGAGCTTGCCGCGGCGGGCTATTTCGGTAAGGTCCCGCCCGTATTTTTCAAGTGCCTGATACTTGCCTTCAGGGTTTGGATCAGTGATACGATGCCCACCACGGATGGAGGTTAACACCTCGTAGATGCGGTCGTGGGTCACACCAAGTCCCTTCAATATACGACCGGCCTCTCCTTTATCCAGGTCCACAGTGGCTATCAGCAAATGCTCCGTGCTCGTATAATCATCCTTGAATTTGGCAGCCTCTTTTTGTGCTGAATCAAGGATATGTTTCAGATTTTGAGACATATAAACCTCAGTAGGCCCATAGGCCTTCGGTTTACCCTCAAGATCGCTCTCCAACTGGCGCTTCACAAGTTCTAAATCTACTCGCAGCTTGCCAAGGATTTGAGGCACAACGCCATCTTCCTGGCTAACCAGAGCTAAGAGAAGGTGCTCCACCTCGATCTGTGTATGGCTCCGCTCCTGTGCTGACTTTTGGGCAGCGAGCATAGCCTCTTGTGCTTTTTCCGTAAACCTGTTTATATCCATGGATACCTCCCTAGTGATAGCAAGCGCTACAGATTATAACATTATGCAAAAAGCCCGGTCCAAGCATTTACATTACTATTTTACCACGTATTTTTATTAACCCATAAAACCTATTTCGTTTACGCTTGCCATAAAATATCTTACTTCAAACGGAGAGCTTTATATGAGACTGCTGAAAAAGAGGTGCAGGATACTTCC
>JAVLBD010000165.1:0-3292 GCA_031581405.1 Dehalococcoidia bacterium | reverse complement strand
GGCGTTAGCTTCGGCACGGAGGGGGTCGATACCCCCCATACCTAGTATCCATCGTTTACGGCGTGGACTACCAGGGTATCTAATCCTGTTTGCTCCCCACGCTTTCGCGCCTCAGCGTCAGGAACAGCCCAGGAGGCCGCCTTCGCCACTGGTGTTCCTCCCGATATCTACGCATTTCACCACTACACCGGGAATTCCACCTCCCTCTGCTGCCCTCAAGCCCTCCAGTTTCCCTGGCACCCTCCCGGTTAAGCCGGGAGATTTCACCAGAGACTTGAAGAGCCGCCTACACGCGCTTTACGCCCAGTAAATCCGGATAACGCTCGCCTCCTACGTTTTACCGCGGCTGCTGGCACGTAGTTAGCCGAGACTTATTCCTCAGGTACCGTCATTATCTTCCCTGAGAAAAGGGGTTTACGACCCGAGGGCCTTCATCCCCCACGCGGCGTTGCTGCGTCAGGCTTTCACCCATTGCGCAATATTCCCTGCTGCTGCCTCCCGTAGGAGTCTGGGCCGTATCTCAGTCCCAGTGTGGCTGATCATCCTCTAAGACCAGCTACCGATCTCAGCCTTGGTGGGCCGTTACCTCACCAACAAGCTAATCGGACGCAAGCCCGTCCTCAAGCGCCTCAACTTTCCTCCCTGACAGAATCAGAGAGCGTATGCGGTATTAGCCCCGATTTCTCGGGGTTATCCCCCACTTGAGGGTAGGTTCTTACGTGTTACTCACCCGTTTGCCACTGCTCGATAAATCGAGCCGTTCGGCTTGCATGCATTAGGCACGCCGCCAGCGTTAATCCTGAGCCAGGATCAAACTCTCCGAAAAAAAGAACCTTCCTTCCACTATCCAATTGTTAAGGTGCGATTACACAGGGTTATGTTACCACATGCCCTAACCCTTGTCAATATGTTCAGTACAGAGGATATACTCGTAATATGAGGCTGCTGAAATAGTCTTGATTCCACTAGTTTTAGGGGACTTTCAAACTAGCGATGCCGGGCGACGCACACCTTGGCCAGATAGTGAGCTACTTTTTCCCGCTTCTCAACATCGCCTGCTTGTACATACCAAATACAGCTTGGCTCCCCATGCCAGCCCTTTTCTGTGGTAGCGTCAGCAAAATCGGAAACACCTGCTTTCTCCGCCCATTTCTTACTGGTGTCGATAACCAGTGACTGTTTTGCCTTTCTCCATCCTGCAGAGGCAAAATTCCTCGCGGAATAAAATGACCATCCAATATCTCTTTTCCAACCACGGAGCGTTATATGGCGGCTAATCCTTCTCTCAATTCGATTAGCAATCAGCTCGCAAAGCTCTTCAGCTTTAGAGCGCTCCCAAAAGTACTTCTCATACTTGAGCAGTTCACGGCTTATCTCTTCCTCCAATTCCCAAACACCTCGTTTTTTTCTGTGGTGAGCATACCTCAGATAGCTTTGCCTGTCAAGCAATGTTGCCGGTAGTGAAAGGCTCCACTCCGTTAATTCAAAGTGTTTATTAATGAGAATGCTGAAATAGCCTTAATCAACCCCCAAATCCCCCAATCTTGGGGGATTTTATAAAGCTGGGGGACACCCCCGGACCCCCGGCAGGAAGTATCCTGCACCTCTTTTTCAGCGGTCTCTAATCTCAGAAGCTCTTGCAGTGAAGGGTGAAGCGAAGTCCACGACACCAGGGATTACGGATCAATCTTTACGTGGCCAAAGGATTTCTATCGCGTGTTGTTCTGGTTGGGATAGGGGGCAGACTGCATCACAAATATAGGTTATTGCGTTCCGTGAATGCGCTCTCTATAATGGCTCAGAGTTAGAGTGCCCTGGGGGCTATCGTGCGGATGCGCTATACACTCCTTGACACTGAGCTTGGACAGATGGGGCTTGTAGGCTCCGGGGCGGGGCTTCGGCGCATCGTACTACCCCGGCCAGCTAAGGGGACAGTGTTTAAGTGGATTATGGAGTGTTACCCCGGGGCGATTGCCGATTCCACCCCCTTCGGCAACCTGCCCCAGCGGCTCAAACGCTACCTTGAGGGGGAGCGCGTCTCCTTTGACGATGAGCTCGATTTGGCTGATACTTCTCTCTTCAGATTCGCCGTGTGGGGGGCTACCCGCGCCATCCCCTATGGCCAAACTCGGAGCTACGGAGAGGTGGCCCGGCGGATCGGAAAGCCGGGGGCGTCACGTGCTGTGGGGCAAGCGCTGGCGAAAAACCCTCTCCCTATTGTGGTGCCCTGCCATCGGGTTATCGGTAAAGATGGCGATCTTACCGGTTTTGAAGGTGGCCTGGAGCTGAAAAAACGCCTCCTACAGATAGAGGCATCATCACGCTACTAATCTACGACTTTACGACCAATGCTTCCTCGCCAACTATGGCGGCCAGTCGCTGGTGGAGCTCATGGCAGTAGCCCGTCGTCATTTCGGGTAGCTTGAGGTTTGTGACCTCGTCCTCCTGCATAACGCGTAGTCGCACGTCATCCCCTCCGGGGTAATCCTTGAGCACTGCGGAAATCTGGTGAAGAAGCATTACGTCGCTCTCCTCATTATCGGTCTGTGCGATATTAATCATGAGACTACGCCTCGTGGGCGGGGCGGGTTGCATATCTTCCGACTGATAGTGGCGCACCCGCTCGCAGCTAAGCTGTAGCCTGTCTCTCCGGACTTGCACCTTTCCTTCCACCAGCAGGATGTTGCCCTCTATCCATAGCTCCTTGGTGCGCTCGTAGACCTCGGGCCAGGCGGTAACCTCGGCGCGACCATTAAGGTCCTCGAGGGTCGCAGTGGCAAAGGGGCGTCCAGCCCTGGTGTATAGTTGATTAACCGCAGAAACCATCCCGGCGATCACCACGTCCTGCCCCGCCATTCCCTCATCGAGCTCACCACAAAGGGCAGTCGTGAGCGAGGTGAGTTTGGTAGCGGCACGACTGAAGGGGTGCTCTGAGATATAGGCCCCCATAAGCTCCCGCTCCCAGGCCAGTTTCTCCTTAAGGTCGGCATGGCCCCCCTCCAGTTCCAGATCGGGCAGGGGTACAGGCACGCTCTCCCCCCACAGGTCGAACATGGTTGCCTGCCCCGTTTCTTTGAGCTGTTTTTCCCGCTGGGCCAGGGAAATGATGCGGTCGATACTGGTAAGAAGGGCACCGCGATCCCCCAGAGCGTCCAGCGTGCCCACCTTGATCAGGCTTTCCAGGGCGCGTTTGTTGATTGCTCTCAGGTCGGCCCTTCGGCAGAAGTCAGCGATAGACTCGAAATCACCGGCCGCGCGGGAGGCGATAAGCTGCTCGACGGCCCCGGAACCA
>JAVLBD010000164.1:0-3292 GCA_031581405.1 Dehalococcoidia bacterium | reverse complement strand
GATAGCATATGGTATGCGGCAACCGCTTGCCGCATACCATATAGGGAAGTCTTAGAAATGAAGCTATATTTAATAGAAGAGTGCTGTATCGGATGTGGGCTTTGTAAGGTATATTGCCAGACAGAACATTCCGGTTCTAAGGACATAATCAAGGCGTTTAGGAGAGAGACGCCACGTCCCCTATCTCGCGTACGCGTAGAGAGGCAGGGAGAAGTTTGTTTCGCTGTTCAATGCCGTAACTGTACGGAGCCCTGGTGTGTCGATGCCTGTCTGACCGGCGCTATGAGCAAGGATCCTATAACCGGACAGGTCATCATCGATCAAGAGAAGTGCATTGGGTGCTGGACCTGTATTATAGCGTGCCCCAATGGGGCCCTAGCAAGAGATATGAGTAGCCACACTATTAGTAAGTGCGATTTTTGCCCTGACCGTGAAGTGCCGGTTTGTGTAGCGAACTGCCCCAATGAAGCACTGGTATTGAGCATGGAGGATGAAAAACGGTGATAGCCGTCATTCTTATATTGAAAGAAATGGAAAGATGAATACTAAATATTTAATTATAGGTAATTCGGCAGGTGGAATCGGGGCTGCCGAAGCGATACGCAATGTGGATAAATCAAGCTCTGTAACCATTGTCTCGGATGAGCCCTATCCATGCTACTCTCGCCCCCTCATTTCCAAATATCTAACAGGGGAACGTGACCTTGAAGGTATCCTATTCCGTCCTACCGAGTTTTATAAAAATAACAATATCAATCCACTACTAGGTAAGCATGTGACTAGTCTGAGCCCTAGCGAGCACACGGCCGAGCTCGACAGTGGTGAATATATTACCTGGGAGAAGCTGTTAATTGCCAGTGGGGGTGCACCCATAATACCAAAGCTAGACGGGCTGGAAAAAAGAGGAGTATTCAACTTTATCACTTTAGATGATGCCAAGGCGATAGATAAATTTTTAGGTGGAGTGTCCACAGCAGTGGTTATCGGTGGTGGCCTCATCGGTGTTAGTGCCTCCGAAGCGTTAATAATGAAAGGAGTCAATGTCACGGTCGTGGAGATGAAGGAGAGGATTCTTAATACGATACTCGACGAACAGGCATCATTAATAGCTGCGGAAGCTCTAAAAAGGGCAGGTGTCAGGGTTATAACTGGTTGTACAGTGACTGAAGTGACAGGCAAAGAGTATGTGACAGCCGTGACTCTATCCAATGGAGAGAAGATACCATGCAGTTTGGTGGTAGTAGCTATAGGGGTCATGCCGCGCACCGAGCTTGTTCAGGGAACCGATATTGAGGTTAATAGAGGAATTGTAGTGGACCGTTCAATGGCCACGAATCATCCCGACGTCTATGCCTGTGGGGATGCAGTCGAAGCCTACGATTTCGTGTATGGCGACTATCGGCTCACCCCTATCTGGCCTAACGCCTATCTCGGGGGTCGGATTGCAGGGTACAACATGGCTGGAATCGAGACCACATACCCCGGCAGCACATCTATGAACTCGCTTAACTATTTCGGGCTTGACATTGCCGCGGCAGGCATAACGGCTCCACCTGAAGAGGGTGGTTATGAGATGCTCAGCAGACAGAAGGATGGCATCTATCAGAAGGTAGTTTTAAAGGATGACCTGATAGTAGGAATGGTCTTTGTGCAGGATATTGAGAAGTCGGGGATCGTGTTTGGCCTGATGCGAGATAAGATAAATGTGTGTGACTTCAAGCAATCTATTCTAACCGATGAGTTCGGGTTGGTATCTTTACCTCGAGAGCTATGGCAGGAGAGACTGGGGATACCACCATCGGGGTCAGTTTTACCACCAGATTTGTCTGAGGAGACAGTAGAGGATTTCGCTGGGGAATAAACTGTTTTGGAGCGCTCTATAATGATAGACCTAGGTATAATGCAAAACCCGTATTCAGAAGGAAAGGTAATAGATGCCTGTTCCATCTTTGGAATGATGGATACCATGGGAAATCGATTCTCTGGTGAGGGCATTACAAAAGCTATTGCCAACATGCATTTTCGTGGAAATGGCCTAGGTGGTGGTTTCGCCGTCTACGGGCTCTATCCGGAATACGCCGACTACTACGCTTTCCACATCATGTATTTAAGCGAGCAAGCAAAAGTAGAAGTGGAGGATTTTCTCAATCAAAGATTTCACCTCATACGCGACGGAAAGGTGCCGACACAACCTACACCTGCTATTGTGAACCCACCGCTCGTGTGGCGCTATTTTCTTGAAGTTGACCCGCGTGCATGTGGTGAGCAATCACAGGATGACTATGTAGTAGATAGCATCATGGAGATCAATACCAGGTTGAAGGACGCCTTTGTATTCTCCAGCGGCAAGGACATGGCGGTGTTTAAAGGTGTAGGTTACCCGGAAGAGATAGCTGAGTTTTTCTGTCTGGAACAGTATGAAGGTTATTTGTGGACAGCCCATGGCAGATTCCCCACTAATAGCAAAGGCTGGTGGGGTGGGGCACATCCTTTTAACGTCTTGGACTGGACAGTAGTTCACAATGGAGAAATATCTTCTTACGGTATTAATCGGCGTTATCTAGAGGAGTTTGGATATCGCTGTACCATGGAAACCGATACTGAAGTGGTAGCTTATGCTATTGACCTATTAATACGTCGGCATGGCCTTCCCATCGAGATGGTTGCCAAGATACTGGCGCCTCCCTTTTGGAGTGATATAGAGCGTAGTCCGGAACCCGAGAAAAGGCTACTTTGCACCCTACGCCAGGTGTATGGCAGCCTGCTTCTCAATGGCCCTTTTACTATCATCATAGCCCACCATGGTGAGATGATCGGCCTCACCGATAGGATAAGGCTACGACCTCTCACTGTAGGGATCAAAGGCTCGGTATTATATCTTTCATCAGAGGAGGCAGCCATTCGCCTGATATGCCCAGATTTAGACCGAGCGTGGATTCCTATGGGGGGTGAGCCCATAGTGGCAAGTTTGGAGAGACCCCTTGTCGGTCAACAGGCAGCTATTGTCAGAGAGGAAGATAACTTTGCTAACTAAGCGAATTATCCCCTGCCTTGATGTCACAGCAGGTCGGGTTGTTAAAGGCACCAGCTTCACCGAGCTCCGCGATGCTGGCGATCCTGTAGAGCTTGCCGCTTTCTACTATGCGGAGGGCGCCGATGAGCTGGTCTTTCTTGATATTGGTGCTACACCCGAAGGCCGGGATACCATGGTTGAAGTTGTTGAGCGTGTTTCAGAGCAGGTTTTTATTCCACTCACGGTGGGTGGCGGGCTGCGAGGCATTGGCGATATGAG
>JAVLBD010000163.1:0-3317 GCA_031581405.1 Dehalococcoidia bacterium | reverse complement strand
GCCGAGACGTGGTCAGGACGTTGAATACGCTGCCGAGGTGACCCTTGACGAAGCTTATCATGGAAGCACCAGGGTAGTAACCGATATGACCGGCCACCGCCTCGAAGTTAAGGTACCCCCCGGGGTAAAAGATGGCTCTCGCATAAAGGTGACGGGGAAGGGTGGGCCGGGTTCAAATGGCGGTACGAACGGTGATCTCTTCCTGGTCATTACGGTGAAGCCACACCATGTCTTCCAGCGCAAGGAGAGCGATCTCACTGTCGACATTTCTGTTCCGCTAATCGATGCCGTACTCGGCGGCGAGGTGGCTGTGCCCTCCCTGAAGGGGAAGAATCTCGCCCTAAAAATCCCTCCGGAAACTCAGAACGGTAAAGTATTCCGTCTGGCGGGTCAAGGTATGCCCACAATGGGTGCCAGCAAGAACGGTGATCTCTTCGCCAAGGTGAATGTGGTCCTCCCGCAAAAATTAACTGATGGGGAACGGGATCTTTTCCAGCAGTTGAAGGAGATGGAAGCTCAAATAAAAAGAGGTGAAAAATGAACTTTGATGATTCATCACCCTGTTATATTATCAGTGTAGCAGCCAGGATGCTGGGCATTCATGCCCAAACCCTTCGTTACTATGAGAAGGTTGGAGTTATCGAGCCGTCTCGATCAACAGGGCGCGTACGCCTCTACTCTAATCGGGACATAGAGAGACTACGCCAGATAAGAACGCTTATGGAAGACCTGGGGGTAAACCTTGCCGGGGTTGAGGTTATCCTTCGCCTCACTGAGCGCATCTCTGAGATGGAAAGACAGCTTAAGAAAAAGGACCTGGAAATCCAGCGCCTCAAAGAGGCAGGGCTTTGACAGGTCTAACTAGCTTTACGAAAACTTAAATCAGCCTAAAGCCCTCACTTACTTGACTTATACACCCTTTCCCGCTACCCTTTCTACGAGAAGCAGCATGGATGAGTACGAAGACAGCATAGAAGCCTTAGCCAAGGAAGACGCCATCCAGCTACCGAAGCATAGCTGGATAAGGCGTCACTGGATAAGAGTTCTTTCAATACTAATCATCGCAGTCTTTAGTGCCGCCATTTTTTTCACAGGGGGACTATCAGATGATCTCTGGGCTTTAGGATACCTGGGGGTTTTCCTGGTTTCCATATTGGGAAGTGTGGTAATCCTGGTACCTATACCGAGCCTGCCCGTGGTTTTTCTCATGGGTATGTTATTGAATCCGTTTCTGGTGGGGCTGATGGTGGGACTCGGTGAACCCATCGGTGAGATTCCCACCTACATGGCAGGCCGCAGTGGTCAAGCGTCCACTGATACCAATAAGAAAAGGAAATTTTTTGCTAGGCCAATTGGCTGGATGAAACGGCGGGGTGCTCTCGTCATATTCACCTTTGCCCTATTACCAAACCCTGCCTTCGATGTCGCCGGCGCCGCGGCTGGAGCTGTCCGCTACCCTTTCTGGAAATTCTTACTCCTGTTATTTCTGGGCAAGACAGTTAAGGGCTGGATTATTGCCTTTGCTGGATATGGGACGCTGTACTTGCTGCTTAAGTTCCTCATAGATTAAAGTCCGCCCCCGGCTCCCTTTGACTTGCTTTACTTTTTATGTTAAGCTATACGAACTAAATTACCTCCCAGCGAACAGGGCGAGGCTATTAATTAAGTTATTATCATTTATATTTAAAAACGAAGTCTTGCTACGTTAGTCCGCTTTTCTGTTGGCTGGGGATGGTGGAGGAGGTACCTATATGGGAACCCCACATCCACGGGGTTACTTGCGGCTACCGCGGGTTTCAACCTCTGTTATTCTCGCTGCACTTGTCGGTTTGGTAATTGCATTGCTCCCCTCCGTTCTTATGGCATTTCCTCTTTCCATGCTTCCAGGTCTGTGGGGGCACGTTACCCCGACTATCGTTAGCTTTTTCCTTTGCCTGATTTTCATATCTATTACAGTATCACGAAGGAGAGAGCTACTACCCATTATTGGCATTACATCACCAGCAGGGACACGAAGCATCGGCCAGTTGGTACCCCATAACAGACAGCTAATTGTTGACACCAGCACCCTCATTGATGGGCGCATCGCTGATATCAGTCAGGCTGGCTTTATCCCCGGGTCGTTGATCATTCCCCGGTTTGTTCTGGACGAGTTGCAGCACATCGCCGATTCCTACGATTCAATGCGACGCAATCGCGGGCGGCGGGGCCTTGAGATACTTACCAGACTGCAGCAGGAATCCACTACCCCTTTAGAGATCTCGGATCTGGATGCCAGGGAAATCACGGATGTTGACAGTAAGCTGGTGAAGCTGGCTAAGTCTCTCGGTTGTGCTATTATTACCAACGACTTCAACCTGAATCAGGTTGCTAAAATCCAGGGGGTTCAGGTGCTAAATGTCAATGAGCTGGCCAATGCTGTAAGGCCCGTGGCGTTGCCCGGAGAAGACATGCAGGTTAGCATCATCCAGGAGGGTAAGGAGTTCGGGCAAGGCCTCGGCTTTCTTGACGATGGAACGATGATCGTGGTGGAAAACGGCCTGCGCTACATCAATAGCAGCATTACGATAGTAGTTACCAGGGTACTGCAAACAGCGGCGGGGCGAATGATCTTTGCTCACCCCAAAGCGGAGTAAATTATGGAAAAGGTTGGCGCCATCATAGTCGCTGCGGGCATAGGCAAACGAATGGGCGGGACAGATAAAATCTTCGCCAACTTAGCGGGCAAACCTCTTTTAGCCCGTACCATCGATGTATTTCAAAGGTGTCCCGCAATTGACCAGGTGATTATTGTATTACACGAGGATAGGCTGCAAGAGGGATGGCAGCTTATCAAAGAGAATCGATGGTCCAAAGTTAGTGATGTATGTCCCGGTGGATTACGCCGCCAGGACTCGGTAAAAGAGGGCCTTCAAAAGCTCTTCGACTGCCAGTGGGTTGTGATACATGACGGGGCTCGTCCCTGCCTCAGCCAGACCCTGATTGATAAAGGGCTCAATGAGGCCCGTCAGAGTGGCGCTGCTATCCCTGCCCTATCCGTAACCGATACCATCAAAGTCGTTGCATCAGACTCATTCGTTGTAGAAACGCCACTCCGTCAGCATCTCAGGTCGGTACAGACACCTCAGGTGTTTCGATACGATATAATAAATGAGGCTTATCGCAGGTCGGATAGTGATGTTACCGACGACGCTACCCTCGTGGAGAACCTTGGTTACAGGGTTAAGGTCTACCCAGGCTCTGATGCCAATATCAAAGTGACTACTCCGGAGGATCTATACCTGGCCGAGGCCTTTTTTAAAAATAAGGAGTGAGGT
>JAVLBD010000162.1:0-3318 GCA_031581405.1 Dehalococcoidia bacterium | reverse complement strand
GCTCAATATCGGGAAGCGCTTAAAAAAGGTAACGAGCTTCATCAATCGGGAACTGGAGATTCTAGAGCTCGGCAGTAAAATCCAGTCCGAGATCAAGGGTGAATTTGATAAAGCGCAGCGGCAATATTATCTCCGGGAACAACTCAAAGCTATACAAAGAGAGCTCGGCGAAGTGGACGAGCAAACCATGGAAATCGATGAGCTGAGGAAGAGTATCGAGGAGGCTCAGCTACCCCCCGAAGCGCTGAAGGAGGCAGAACGGGAACTGGATCGTCTGTCCAAGATGCCGCCGCAAGCCGCTGAATATAGCGTTGCAAAAACCTACCTGGATTGGGTAACAAGTCTTCCCTGGACTAAGGGCACTGAGGAGAGCGTGGATGTCAAACGGGCGGCTGAGATACTTGATGAGGACCACTACGATTTGGAGAAGGTCAAGGAGAGGATACTTGAATATCTCTCAGTACGAAAATTAAAGCAAGATATGAAGGGTCCGATCCTCTGCTTCGTAGGGCCACCCGGTACGGGAAAGACCTCCATAGGGCAGTCAATTGCCCGGGCTTTAGGACGAAAGTTTGTACGGATGTCTTTAGGGGGGGTCAGAGATGAGGCGGAGATTCGTGGCCATCGCCGCACCTATGTGGGCGCCTTGCCGGGCAGGATAATTCAAGGTATACGCCGCGCCGGGTCCAACGATCCGGTGTTCATGCTTGACGAGATCGATAAAGTAGGAGCGGATTTCCGCGGTGACCCTTCCGCCGCGCTCCTTGAGGTATTGGATCCGGAGCAGAATCATGCCTTCTTTGATCACTATCTCGATGTACCCTTTGATCTCTCCAGGGTGATGTTCATCACCACTGCCAATTTGGAGGATCCTATTCTGCCTGCTCTAAGGGATCGGATGGAAGTCCTGGAGTTACCTGGATATACCGAGGTGGAGAAGCTGCATATTGCCAAGAAGTTTCTGATAACCAAGCAATTGCGGGAAAATGGCATCTCAAAAGGTAAACTCAAAATAACAGACGACGCTATTTTGACTATAGTAAGGAAATATACGAGGGAGGCAGGTCTGCGAAACCTGGAACGGGAGATCGGAACCATCTGCCGAAAAGTGGCGCGGCAGGTGATTGAAGATGATATTAAAAAGATTACAATAACACCGAAGAAACTCAAGGAATTTCTCGGGGCGGGAAAATTTAGTTATGAGGTAGCTGAAGGGTCTGATGAGGTCGGTGTGGCCACGGGGCTAGCGTGGACTCAGGCTGGAGGAGATGTGCTCTTCGTGGAGGCATTACTGGTACCGGGAAAGGGGAACCTCACCCTGACCGGGAAGCTTGGCGATGTGATGCAGGAGTCTGCCCGAGCGGCGTTGACATATTCACGAGCCCATGCCTCATCCCTTGGCGTACAAGGCAATTTCTATGAGACGAAGGATATTCATATCCATGTCCCTGCCGGTGCCATTCCCAAAGATGGACCGTCAGCGGGTGTCACCATGACTGTGGCCCTGGCATCAGCCATATCGGGTAGGCCGGTTAAAAAAAATGTTGCTATGACCGGCGAGATAACTCTACGGGGTAAGGTGCTGCCGGTCGGTGGCATCAAAGAGAAAGTGCTGGCGGCTCACCGCGCCGGTGTTACAAAGGTTATCTTGCCCAAAGACAATGAAAAGGATTTAGATGAGATCCCTCAGCAGATCAAGGATGAGCTTCAGTTCGTGTTCGTCAAGCACATCGATGAGGTGTTAAAGGAAACAATGTGATTAAAATCACAGACTAAGTACTGGTAAATATATAGGCTCTGTATAAGGGATCGCTGAAAAAGAGTTGCCCCGATGTAATCGGAGCCGGGTTTCTGGGGGTGAGGTGAATAGAAAGCGAATTTAGAAAGATCGCAAAGATTACCGTTGGCGTGTCCAATCATGTGAAAGAGAACGAAAACATTAAGGAGGATAAAAATGCAGTTCGCAGATATACTAAAAGACGCTGCCTCTGAGGGTAAGGAGAAGCATGTCCCGTTTATTGAAATAATGACAGCACACGGGTCTGAAGCAAAAGACCTTGTTCATGTCATGGTGGGGAAAGAAACGCCGCATCCCAATACGATAGAGCACCACATTGCATGGGTTGAGTTGTTCGGTGTGAAGAAGGATGGCCAGGTAATAAATCTCGGGCGATCTGATTTTGCACCCTCCTTCACTAATCCAAATATTTCATTTCATGCGCCGGTGGATCAATTCAAGGCCTTCTATGCGCTTTCTTACTGTAACCTTCATGGTGTATGGCAGAATAGTCTCGAGGTCACATAGGATTGAACAATCTTGCTGAAGCTGCAGGGCGGTAATCTACAGCGTCATGACTATCAAGACATAGTGTGAATTGTCTGAGGCGCAGCATTAACGGAAATCGCATATTATGAGATTGTTGAAAAAAAAGTGACCCGATATAATTGGGGCTGGGGGATTCATTGAGACTATTTCAGTAATCTCACAAAATATAATAAAGGAAAAGGGGGATAACTAGATGTCGACAAAAGATGTGCAATCCGGACTGGTCTCCAACATGAGAAAATGGCAGAAAATAGAAGACGCCTCTGTTGTGTCAACGGGTCAGATGATCGAAAAAACGGAGAATCCGCTTCTCCGCCTCGTTATGGAGATCATACAGCGCGACTCGCAAATGCACTACCGTGTTCAGGAGTTCATCGCAGATAGTATTGAACACAAGGCGGTATCACTGACCCCTAATGAGCTGGCAGCGATATGGGGTATGATCGAGAACCACATTACCCTAGAGAAAAAGACTGTGGAAATAGCTGAGCAGACGATTGCCTCTTTGAAGGGCCAGCAGGGCATGATCGTTCAAAACTACCTGTTGAACTACCTATTGGAGGACGAGAGGAAACACAACGATCTTCTGAAGAACCTCGAGGACATCAAGAAGGGAATCTATCGCTCTGTCTAGAACATACACCGGCTAAGAATTCGAAGACTTCATTGTCAACACGGCGAGTATCAAGAAATTCCGACTTACCTCCCGTTGATTTTCGTTTTGCAAAGCGATGATATAGGATGAAAGCGGGGGATCGGATATAAAGCCATAGAAGCTTCGGTGATAGTAGAAACTGAACCTGACTATAACAGCCTGAAAACTGAGGAAATGCATTGAGGCAGGTTATCCACGTATGAGTAGCCTGCCTCTGATTATTGTTTTCTAAGAGAATGCTGAAATAGTCTCGATCAGCCCCCTAATCCCCCAATCTTGGGGGATTATAATAAGGCTGGGGGACACCCCCAGACCCCCGGCAGGAAGTATCCTGCAC
>JAVLBD010000161.1:0-3332 GCA_031581405.1 Dehalococcoidia bacterium | reverse complement strand
AGGCTATTTCAGCAGTCTCTTAAAATATAAAAACGCAGCTACGGCCTTTAATTCGTAGCTGCGTTTTTTATTATCAGCGAGTTTTAGTATTCGGGCATCTGTGGTGGCATGGGTGATTCTTTCTCCTTGATGTCGGTTATCAAGGCTTCTGTAGTGAGCACTATAGCAGCTATACTGGCTGCATTCTCAAGCTCGGCTCTGACTACCTTAGTCGGATCAATAATCCCACGCTGCTTCATGTTGGCGTAATCGTCCCGTAGGGCATCATAGCCCATACCAGACTTGCGCTCTTTCACGTTATTTACCACTACTGAGCCCTCTTTACCTGCGTTCTGGGCTATCATACGGAGTGGCTCCTCCAGGGCATTCCTGACAATGTTTACCCCTGTGGCCTCGTCTCCCTCTAACTTTAACTTGTCGAGAGAGGAAACGGAGTTAACGAAGGCTACCCCGCCGCCGGGGACAATGCCTTCCTCTACCGCGGCCCTGGTTGCTGAGAGGGCATCCTCGACACGGTGCTTCTTTTCCTTGAGTTCGACCTCGGTGGCAGCTCCGACCTTTATTACGGCGACACCACCGGCAAGTTTGGCCAGGCGCTCCTGGAGCTTCTCCTTGTCGAACTCCGAAGTGCTATCATCCGTCAGGGTTTTAATCTGCTTTATCCGTGCTTCAATTGCTTCATCCGAACCCTTGCCTTCTATGATTGTGGTTTCCTCTTTGGTGGATACTACCCTTCTCGCTCGTCCCAGATCATCAACTGTGACAGAATCGAGTTTCCGGCCAATCTCCTCGGTAATCAACTGGCCTCCGGTGAGTATGGCAATATCCTCGAGCATAGCCTTCCGTCGATCGCCGAAACCCGGCGCCTTGACCGCAAGGCAATTTATGGTGCCCCTCAGTTTGTTAACTACCAGTGTGGCAAGCGCCTCACCGTCTACATCTTCGGCTATAATGACCAGGTTCTTGGTAACCTGGAGCACTTTCTCCAGGGCGGGAAGCATATCGGCAACTGCAGAGATCTTCTTATCTGTGATAAGGAGATACGGATCCTCAATCGCTGCCTCCATCCTCTCAGGGCTGGTCACGAAATAGGGCGAGATATATCCACGGTCGATCTGCATCCCCTCGACATATTCCGTCTCGAACTCTATTCCCTTGCCTTCCTCAACGGTGACCACTCCATCCTTGCCTACTTTCTCCATGACCTCAGCGATAAGATTTCCGATATTCTCATCGGCTGCAGAGATAGAAGCAACCTGTGAAACCTGCTCCTTGGTAGTCACCGGCGTACTCATCTTCCTGAGATTTTCGAGGATAACGGCCGTTGCCTTCTCAATACCCTTCTTCAGTGCCATCGGGTTAGCCCCGGCAGCCACATTCTTCATCCCATTATGAAGCATCGCCTGGGCCAGCACAGTTGCGGTAGTGGTGCCGTCGCCGGCGACATCATTGGTCTTGGTAGCTACCTCCTTGATTAATTGTGCGCCGATGTTCTCGAAGGGCTCCTCTAGCTCGATCTCCTTGGCGATGGTGACACCATCGTTGGTGATCGTAGGCGGTCCAAATCTTTTATCCAGAACTACATTGCGTCCCTTTGGTCCAAGCGTGATCTTCACGACATTGGCAAGTGAGTCTATGCCGGTTTTTAATTTTTTCCTTGCGTCTTCACCGTATGCTAACTGTTTTGCCATTTCCCCTCCTTATTAACTATACTTCGCTAGAATATCGCTCTCGCGCAGGATTAAGACATCTTTATCATCCTGCTTGATTTCACTGCCGGCGTACTTGGAGTAGATCACCTTGTCGCCCTTCTTTACCTCCATAGGGATTCTCTTACCCTCCTCATCTAACCTTCCTGGGCCTACTGCGATGATCACACCCCGCTGCGGCTTTTCCTTGGCAGTATCGGGCAGGATTATGCCACCTTTGGTAACCTCTTCCTCCTCTGAAGGCTGAACCACCACCCGATCTCCTAACGGCTGCAACTTTATTGCCACGTTTTACCTCCTTTTTAGCAGTCTAACGCTTAGAGTGCTAATTTATATTAACCCAGATTGAAAAATACCGCAAGCGAGCAGATATCTATTCAAAGCAACTGACGGGCATTTAAACATATCTATATATCCAATATCTATAAATAACTCCTTCGAAGGTATCAATATCTCACGAATAAATACTAAACATCGAAGATATTAGCCCAGCTTTATAGTGGGAGCGATATCGAGATTCCACCCTGAATGTTCACCTTTAGTAAAATGGAAATGGCCGCAGGAGGCAATCATAGCCGCGTTGTCGGTGCAAAGGGTTGGGTTGGGCATGAGAATGGGGATAGGTGAGCGCTCGGCAAGCATGCGTCGGAGGAAGCGGTTGGCAGCTACGCCGCCACAGAGGAGTATTTGACGGGCACCCAGACGCTTTGCTGCTGACACTGTCTTTGTGACCAAAACATCGGCTACTGCGTCCTGGAAGCTGGCGGCGATATCGGCTGTCGCAGCGATATTCTGTTCCGCTGCAAGGTGGAGCACCGCAGTCTTCAATCCGCTGAAGCTAAAGTCGTCGGTATCTTTCAGCCATGCTCGGGGCAGGCGGAAGCGCGCGCTATTTCCTGATAACGCAGCTTTCTCTATGGCGGGACCGCCGGGATAGCCTAACTCTAGGATACGGGATACTTTGTCAAAGGCTTCACCGGCGGCATCATCTCTGGTCCTGCCCAGGAGCTGATAGTCACCATGCTCCTTCATCAAGATGAGGTCACTGTGTCCACCGGAAACGATGAGACAGATAGCGGGAAGGTCTGGGGTATGTCCCTCGAGCCAGTTAGCATAGATGTGTCCCTCCAGGTGGTTAATCCCCAGTAAAGGAAGATGCTGGGACAGTGCGATTGCCTTGGCGGTATTCACTCCGATAAGGAGGGAGCCAGCGAGTCCAGGCCCGCAGGTAACGGCGATACCGTCCAGGTCGCTCCACTGGGCTTGCGCCTGAGCCATTGCCTGCTCGATGATAGGGATAATAGTGAGAAGGTGCTGGCGGGAAGCCACCTCTGGTACTACGCCTCCAAAGCGGGAATGGATGTCTATCTGGGAAGCGATGATACTGGAGAGTGCCTTCCTTCCATCCTGTACCACGGCGGCCGCTGTCTCATCGCAGGAGGTTTCGATACCGAGGATTTTCACTGTTTCACCTTTCTAGCACTAAGGCACTATAGCAAATGTTCTGCTTAATGTAAAATCGATTTGAACTGAAGGTTTAGTTTTTATCACACTGCCGAAATAGTCTTTATCAACCCCCTAATCCCCCAATCTTGGAATATTTTTTTTACTGGGGGACACCCC
>JAVLBD010000160.1:0-3382 GCA_031581405.1 Dehalococcoidia bacterium | reverse complement strand
GCTTTTACGGTCACCAAGTTCGCCTATACCGATACAACGACGGGCGGGCCGAAGAGGATCCCGTATACGGCAGCGTATATTAAACTTGATGGCAGTGACTCCAACATTTTGCATTGCCTGGACGAGACGGATGAGGGGAAGATTAGGGCCGGTATGCGTGTGCAGGCGGTCTTCAGCAATGACAGGACAGGTGACTACTTCCACGACATCGATCATTTCACCATTGTCCAGGACAAGTAATGGTAGCTATATGTAGAGACCGTTGAAAAGAGATGCCCGGGTTATATCGGAGCTGGATTTTTGGGGTAAGCCGGAAGTGCCCCCCGATTTATCGGTGTCCCTAGCTTTAAAAAGTCCCCCACGACGGGGTGATTTGGTGGTTGATTGAGACCATTTTCGCGGTCTTATGGGTAGGTTGGAGCATCCGCTCGAATAACTCTCCTTGAGCCGATACTCTAGGCTACCCAATATACCAAAGAACGCATTTACTCGTAGACCTTTTCCTCTAATTCCTCCGCCTCCGCCGCATCGGCTTCTATATCCCGTATCTCATCACCCCGGGACAGGAGTTCACGATAGTATTCGTGCTGGATGATGAGGTTCATTATCTCATTGGTACCTGTCCAGATCATGGACAGCCTGGTGTCACGCAGCATGCGCTCGATGGGAAACACATTAGTGTAACCGATGCCACCCATGATCTGCATGGCGTCGTTCACGACCTCCCAGCCGACCTCAGTACAGAATTTTTTAGCCTCGGAGACCATACGCCGCGCGAGTTTGCGATTAAGCCCCTGGTCGATGGTTATAGCAGTGGCATGTACCAGGGAGCTTGCAGCATCAAGCTTGGTCACGCAATCGGCAATCTTAAAGCTCACCGCCTGAAAGTCCCTGATCTTGCTGCCGAAGGCTTTCCTCTTATTGCTGTAACGGGCGGCGATCTCAAGGGCGCTACGACCCATTCCCAAGATACCGGCGGCGCTGGTCATCCTCTCCGGAATCATCATCCGGTAGAAGATCTCTCCACCCTGCCCTTCCCTTCCTATGATGTTCTCCTCAGGTACTCTGAGATCGCGGAATACTATCCTTCCTGCCCCACCCCCCCGTGTTCCCATGAGCCCATAGACATGTTTCACTTCTACGCCCATGTCTTTTTCAACGATAAACAGGCTCAGCGAGTCCCGACTGAGGACTTCAGGGTCGGTCTTGGCATAGACCAGGAAGTAGTCGGCACCTTCAGCACCAACAACGAAGCGCTTCTGCCCCGTGAGAAGGTAGTGGCTGCCATCCTTGCGGGCAACGGACGTGGCGCCGAAAAAGTCGGAGCCGCCACGTGGCTCGGTGAGCGCCTCGGCACAGCATATCTTGGCTTCCAGTGTAGGCTGGAGATATTTACGCTTCTGAGCCTCGCTCCCAAATACCTGTAATGCTTCGCCGCATATGCTCACCAGAGCATAGAGACAGCCCAGGGATTGGGGCAGTACACCGCCCTCTTCTAGAGCAATTATTTCATCACCCCAGTTTAACCCCCTGCCGCCATATTCTGGTGAGAACCTTAGGCCAAGCAGCTTTCTCCTGGCTGCTTCTTCCAGGAACTCTCTGGGATACCTTACCTTGTCGGCGTCCATATCCAGAATCAACTGCCGTGGTACAGACTTGGCGAGCTCCCTCACCTCGCTGCGCAAAGTCTTTTGACTCTCAGTTAGCATCGCTTCGATCATGTCCGCTTCCTCCTTATTCCACTTAATAGTGCGCGGTCTTCCTCATCGCCAGGTCAATCTGGCTGGTCTGGCTTTCTCATAGTTATTATCTATCGTTTTCGGTATTCTACTTAGATACATATGATACTGCAAGAGGTCCATTGCCGAGTACTTAAAATTGGTTTATGAATTGAGCGAACGATGCAAGGAAGCTGCTTGGAAACCTTGTTCGAAGCAGGTCACCATGCAATATAATACTAACCAACGATGATATCGTCTAAGCTTCGCTTTGGCACATGGTGAATGCCCTTACTATCGCGCCAGTACTTAATATCTCCAGCGGGGTCAACTGTGTCGATCACTACCGTCTCCCTGGGTTTGCCAAGAGCCAATACAATGAGTATCTCATATCGGCTTGGTATCTCTAGAACCTTGCGCAGTTCCTTTTTATTTATTGAACCGATCATACAACCGCCCAAACCACGCTCAGTTGCGCCCAGGAGAATGCTTTGAGCAGCAATTCCGCAGTCATAGTCAAAAGCCGGGGTTATCTCCATGTCTCTGAGTATAATGATGTATGCCGATGGTCTTTCTCCTTCACCCGGGCCTGGCCAGTCCTTAAGGTAGCGAGCCCAGGCCAGTTGTGAAAATATCAGTGAATTCTTTTTCTGGTCACAGGAAAGGATATATCTAAGGGGTTGCAGATTGGCTGCTGATGCAGAGAGCCTTGCAAGGTCAATAAGCTCTCTCAGTGTCTCATGTTCAATGGCAACTTCCTGATGGAACCGCCGATAGCTACGGTTTCTTTGTATGAGATCTTTAATCATAGTAATCTCCTAAGCATTATTTATCTCATCGCGTTTTATAGCTTTGTCATTGTTTCAGTATTTTCGCAAAGAAGGCCGTGATTTTCTGGGCGAGGACAGATTCATATCCCCACCAGAAATGGTCAGCCCCTTCGATACAATTATACTCTCTGGACGTAGGAAGATCCTGGCAGAATCCAATGAAGTGATCTATTGGCGTGAAATTATCCTCGCTTCCAGAGATCAGTATCTGTGGCTTGACACAGGTTTCAAGGAACTTAAAGTCGAACAGAGAGAGCGGGGGCGAAATAGCAGCCAGGGCCTTAACTCTAGCATCATTACAGCCAACGGGTAGCGCGAAGGCAGCACCGGCCGAATATCCGGCAAGCCCAATACGCCCGGAATCAACTTCACTCATCGTAGCTAAAAACGAAATTGCATTGCTGACGTCTTCCTGCTCGCCTATGCCATTACCATATTCTCCCTGGCTTCTGCCCACACCACGAAAGTTGAATTTAAATGAGATAATCGACTTTTCATAGAGTGCGTCGCATAGGGAATTGACCACGTTATTGTCCATACTGCCGCCATGCAAAGGATGTGGATGGCAGACAATTACCGCCGGGAAAGGTTCCCTTCCGTCAGGTATACTTAATACTCCCTCAAGGGTCAGGGAGCCACTATAAAACTCTATTTTTTCCTCTCTCATTACCTACGCACTTGATGTAACTTTCTTACTTGTTAGCTATATCAGTATAGTAAAATCGGCACGCTATGGATACCGCTACCCTTATAGTCACCAAATAATCGTTTATGTAAGATGGTGTTACCCGATCCTATATGGAATGGAAGCCAGAGTGTTACTATCCCGCCATC
>JAVLBD010000015.1:0-16946 GCA_031581405.1 Dehalococcoidia bacterium | reverse complement strand
GCACTTTCGACTCACTGCTTTGTTAAATGTAACCAGCCATAAAAATTTTCTCCCGACATTCACTCTGCAACCTTGCCTCATCCTCTATTAATTGACTGGGAGGCAAGTAATGGAAGATCCTCGCATTATGAAAGAATTCAGGCAGGTTGTCGGATTATGGATTTTACACTGGACTTATGTATTTTTAAAGACAACCTGCTTTTCGGACAGGTTGTCTTTAAACGAAAAATCCACCTGATAAGGTGGATTTTAAAGCTATTGGAGCGGGAGACGGGATTCGAACCCGCGACAACCTGCTTGGAAGGCAGGGACTCTACCGCTGAGTTACTCCCGCAATTTCATTGCTAGTTTAAAAGTCTGAGGCTACAAATAATCCTAATAATTAGATAAGTAGGCATTCCCCCCTAGAATCAGGTCGCATCAGCAAATGCCCTCTCCTATGGCACTATAGTAGCATAAGCGCAACCTGCTATCAATATAATGCACCTTGTTTTATTGAAAGTAACCACTAAATTTAGAAATTGGCAACGATTATCATTAGTTTTGACGTTATAAACTCAGAAGTTTGTCCAGGGATCCTGTTCTCTGAAATGTGTATAAGTATTTTCTGGACACCGCACACTACAGCATTGACAGGCAAAGCGTCCCAGGGTACTATCTTATTCATATTTAGGCTTTGATAATGCCTATAACTACATTGCCGGAAAGGCTATATATGTCGATTGGGGTACCTTGGTATGAAACTGATTTTTATTCACGGTTCAGGTGGCTGTAAGGAGGTCTGGCATTACCAGACGAAGCGCTTTCCTGATGCTGACGTCATCGATCTCCCGGGCCACCCTGAGGGCAAGCTGCGAACCAGTGTTGAAGACTATACAGATTGGCTTAAAGGATACATTCAGGATCGTGGCTGTAGCGATGTGGTGCTGGCAGGACACTCGCTGGGCAGCGCTATTGCTCAGCTGTATGCCCTGAAATATCCTGAAGATTTGAAAGGGCTTATTCTCATCGGCGGCGGTGCTAGGCTCCGCGTCCATCCCTTGTACCTGGATACACTGGAGCAGGCCTTAAGCAGCCCTCGTATATTTGAGGTTTACATAAAAATGTCATGGGAGCTTATCGACTCCGAACTCAGGGAGATTCTTAGGAGGAGGGCTTTGGAGAATGGCCCTGCCGTTTTCCTCAACGATATGCTTTGCTGCGACAAGTTCGATATCATGGATAGGGTTCATGACATCAGGTTGCCGACCCTGGCTTTGTGTGGAAGCGATGACACAATGACCCCACCAAAATACACGAAATATCTTACTGATAAGATCGAGGGATCCAGGGAGGTAATTATCGACGGGGGCACCCATATGGTCTTCGCTGAAAAGCCTGGTGCGGTAAATCAGGCGATCGAGAATTTTCTCAATGACCTCTCTTTTTCAGCAATTTCTGACGCATGACGGTCGGGCGCAGGAGAAAGCCTCCTCTGCGGAAAAAATATTAACGATTGCGTAGCTGGTTTTGCAGCCAGGAGAGCCACCGGTCTATACCCTGGCCGGTGGTACAGGATACCTCGAAGATTTCCGCACTTTCATTCAGGTTTTTAACCGTTTTTTTATAGGCAGCGGCATCGAATTTCACGTGCGGCAGCAGGTCGATCTTGTTGATGAGCACGATATCGGCTACGGTGAATATCAGCGGATATTTCAGGGGCTTATCAAATCCCTCCGGAGTGCTGGAGATCACCAGGTTCTTGTGAGCACCGATGGCGAACTCCGCTGTGCAGATTAAGTTCCCCACATTCTCGATGAATAACAGTTCAATATCCTGCAGCGGCAGGTTGCTAAGGGCACGATAGGTCATACTGGCTTCGAGGTGGCATTCTCCTCCAGTATTTATCTGGATTACCGGCACTCCCTCTTTGCCTATTGTCTCCGCATCGATGCTTGAGCTTACATCACCCTCGATAACGCCGATCTTTACATCCCCTTTCAGCCGCCTTATCGTTTCCAGGATCAGGCTGGTCTTGCCAGCGCCGGGGGAGGACATCACATTAATCGTAAATACACCTTTGCTATCCAGTAACTGGCGGTTTTCTTGTGCAATCTGATCATTTGCGCTCAAGATGTCTTTCAGCACCTTTATCTCCATCTCAGTCCACCTCAATGCTTTCTACGAACAGTTCGTTGCCACGGATAAGCTCTATGCTTTTCCCTTTGCAGGATGGGCAGGTCCAGTCCATCTCCTTGATTTCGAATTCCTTACCGCAGTCCCTGCATCGACCGGCCATGGGGATTGTCTTGAAGGTCAGCTTGGCGTCCTCCATGATGGTTCCTGCACTCATCTGGTCGAAGTAGAACTCCACGCTCTGTCCGACGAACCCGCTCAACTCTCCAACGACCACGTTTATCCTTCCTACCTTTTTGGCGCCAACCTTCTCCGCATGCTCCTTGACAAGCCCGATCAACGCCTGTGTAATAGCCAGTTCGTGCATGTTAACAGATCCTGGGAAGCGGGTCTCCCACCAGCATATCGACTATTCGGGAAGACCCGATTCTGGTTTTCATTACTACCCTGCCCGGGTTATTAGCACTTACCTCACCGATGAGGGACGCCTCTTTCCCGTATCGATTGCGGCGCATTGCCCTGAGAATCTTGTCGGCATCTTCCGCCGGCACTATCGCTACTAGCTTTCCTTCGTTGGCTATATAGAGGGGATCGAGCCCTAACATCTCGCAGGCAGCAAGCACTGCTTCATGCACAGGGACCTTTTCCTCCTCAATCCTGATGCTTACAGTGGACTGATTTGCCAGCTCATTTAGCGTGGTAGCCAGCCCTCCCCTGGTGGGGTCTCGCAGGCAGTGTATGTCGGCGCTGACGTTCAGCATCTCGGCTACCAGGCTATTTAGCGGAGCACAATCGCTCTCCAGACGCGTGGTAAAGCTCAACCCTTCCCGCTGGCTGAGCACTGCGATGCCATGATCGCCGATAGGTCCACTCAGTAGCACTTTATCCCCCGGTTTGGCGTTGCTTCCGGAAATATCGACATTTTCCGGTATAATGCCTATACCGGCGGTATTGATAAAGATCTTGTCGGCGCTGCCGCGATTCACTACCTTAGTATCCCCGGTGACGATTGTTACCCCCGCTTCTATCGCTACGCTCTGTATAGACTCTACGATTGTCTCCAGCTCGCTTAGCGGGAGCCCCTCCTCGATGATTAAGGAAAGGCTTAAACAAAGCGGTCTGGCACCGCTCATCGCCAGGTCATTCACTGTACCGCAGACGGCGAGCTTGCCGATATCTCCGCCGGGGAAGAATATCGGGCTCACCACATAACTATCGGTGGTGAAAGCCAGCCTGCCGCTGACGGTAAAAACGGCTGAGTCGTCCAACCTGGCTAAAAGGGGATTATCGAAAACCCGGACGAAATGCTTCTCCACCAGTTCATGGGCTAGCTTCCCTCCACTGCCGTGGGATAGAAGTATTTTTTCGAACTTTTCACTCTCACCCATCACGGTCCCTCACCGTAATTATAGTAGGCGGAGCAGGTGCCCTCTGAGGAGACCATACATGGCCCAACGGGATACTGTGGTGTGCAGGCATTGCCGAAGAGCTGGCAATCGGGCGGCGTTTTAATCCCCCGCAGGATATCACCGCAGATGCAGCCCTCAGGTTCATATGGCTGGCCGGGATCGATATCGAAAGCTATGGCCGCATCGAAATGCTGGTATTCTTTTCTAATCTTTAAGCCGCTATCGGGAACCTCTCCGATCCCTCTCCACGCGGCGGGGCCAGGCTCAAACACCTGCTCCATAAGCCTTATTGCCTCCTCGTTGCCCTCAGGACGCACTCCCCTTCGATAGGCGATCTCTACTTCGGAACGCCCACTTTCCACCTGATCTACCAGCATGGCAACGCATTGCAGGATATCTAGGGGCTCGAAACCAGCGATAACACAGGGAATGCCGTAGTCCCGCGCAATAAAATCCCAGGGATGGGATCCGATAATGACGCTTACATGCCCGGGGCATACCAGTCCGTGGATTTCGACCTCACCTGAATCGAGAATCGCACGGATCACCGGGGGGCAGAGCTTATGCAGGGAGAGAACATAGTAGTTACTTATCCGTTTTTTCTCTGCCTGCAGCACAGAGGCGGCGATGGTAGGGGCCGTGGTCTCAAACCCTATGCCGAGGAAGACTATTGAACTGGTAGGATTCCCTTCCGCTATTGCAATGGCGTCCAAGGCCGAATAGACGATGCGCACATCGGCGCCGTCAGCCTTGAGCTCCTGCAAAGTGGTATGACTCCCGGGGACTTTGAGCATGTCACCGAAGGTGGCAATGATCACCTGTGGCATTTTGGCCAGGGCAATCGCCTTGTCCAGGTCGGTGTTTGCGGTGACGCAAATGGGGCAACCGGGACCGGATACCATTTCAATGTTGTCAGGTAGAGTCTGGCGGATACCATATTTGAAGATAGTTACCGTATGGCCTCCGCAGAACTCCATTAAACGTGCCGGGGCATGGGACCGTTGATTAATTTGGGCGATCAGACCCTTGGCCAGGTCAGAGCGCCGAAACTCCGTGATGAATCTCAAACTTCCTCCCCACCCAGCGATGCTATTTCCTCGAAGAGCTTCAAAGTCTCCTCAGCCTCTTCCTGGTCCAGAATACTTATAGCATAGCCGGTATGGATCAGTACATAATCACCCACTTTGGCTTCTGGGGTGAGCCACAGGCTGATACGGCGGGTAATGCCTCCGATCTCAGCCTCCGCCTCTTTATCTTCTATAGACTTGACCAACGCTGGTATAGCAAGGCACATATTTCGCTCCTGTTTCGCCCTTTACATTCCTATATTACCATGAATAAACCCGCCTGAATAACTCCTTCTGCAATATTATCCAGGTATTCGCTATTTATGAGGGACTGTGGAAATGGGGTCAATCAACTACCAGGTTCCCCAATCTTAATAGTATTCTTTCCATATACTTCTCATTTTCTTGATGTTTTAACATCTGTCAGATTATCTGAATGTGCTAGCTCGAAATTGGCGATTACAGCCTGTCCCAGGGAAATGCCCCCGTCATTGCAGGGCACCAGGTGATGGGTAAGTACTTTAAAACCATCTCTTTGTAAAGCGGCGGTAGCCAATCTGAGGAGTAGACGGTTTTGGAAGACACCGCCACTTAACGCTACCTGAGTTATGCCGGTGTCTCCGGTTATCAGTTTGCACATTTCCAGAATTATTTGCGCCACTGTCTTGTGAAACCTTAGCGAGATAATGGGAGTGGGGACCTGTGCTTTCACATCATTAATTAATGCGGAAAACAGACCGCCTAGCTTGATAACCCTCAGTCCCTCTTTATGGATAATAGAAAATGGATAGGATGTCCCTTCGGAATTATCCCGTTCATCGGCAGCCAGCATCTCCAGTTCGATAGCGGCCTGAGCTTCATAATCTATCTCTTCCCTCACACCGATTAGGGCGGCAACAGCATCGAATAGCCGACCCGCGCTCGAGGTTAGAGGACAGTTTATCCTTCGCGTAAGCTGCTGTTTCAGTAAGGCAAGCTCGGCAGGATGGAGATTGCTCATGGGAAGGCCTTCTAAGGAGAATTTTTCATCCTGCTCTCCCAGTAGCGTGTAGAGATAGCTCAAAGCCATACGGTAGGGTTTTTTGATCGCTGCTTCACCACCGAGCAATGGCACATACTCCAGATGTCCTGCCCTTTGAAAGGTTCGCCAATCCGCTAACAGGAACTCTCCTCCCCAGATCGTGCTGTCGCTGCCGTATCCGGCACCATCGAAGGCTATCCCGATAACGGGTCCTTCGACCCCATTCTCCACCATGCAACTGACAATATGGGCATGATGGTGTTGTACCGGAATGATGTTTAATCCTTGCTCCGTACCTGCCTGAATGGCGTATTTTGTGGATAGGTATTCCGGGTGCATATCATGAGCGATAGCTTCAGGGACGATGCGAAACAGTTTCTTGTAAAGATCGATAGTATTTTCAAAATGTTCCAGGGTCTCCTCATTCTCCATATCGCCGATGTGCTGGCTGAGGAAAGCATTGTTATCTTTACTGAGACAGAATGTATTCTTTAGCTCCGGCCCGCAGGCAAGGACCTGCTTTGACTGGAATGGGAGGGGGATGGGATAGGGGGCATACCCCCGGGCGCGCCTGATAGACTGGGGCGTACCCGTCATAAAAAAAACGCTATCATCGTAGCGAGCGTGAATATCACGGTTATGAATCAGGAAATAATCGGCAATTTCCCCAAGCCTCCTTAAGCCCTCATCGTTGTCTTTGGCGATGGGCTCCTCGCTGAGGTTTCCGCTGGTCATAACCAGGGGTGTAGCGCTCTCTCTGAGCAGGAGGTGGTGTAGTGGGGTATAGGGGAGCATGATCCCAAGGTACTTCAGATTCGGGGCCACGGCCGGTGAGATAGTGGATGAGCTAAGCTTCCAACTGAGTAGAACGATGGGACATTCAGGGGAGTTAAGAAGCTTTCCTTCTTTGGGAGACATAAAGCAGTGACTTTCACTATCTTCCAAGGTGGCCATCATGACGGCGAACGGTTTGGAGGCACGCCTTTTTCTTCTCCTTAGCAGGTTGATCGCTTCTTCATTGGTGGCGTCGCAGGCAAGTTGAAATCCGCCCAGTCCGCGGAGTGCCAGGATGCTCCCCGCGCTGAGGAGTTCGCCGGCTGCCTTAATCACATCATCGTATAATAATGTCTTGCCGTTACTGTCAACCAGGGATAGGCCGGGACCACACCGGGGGCAGGCATTGGGCTGGGCATGAAACCTGCGGTCCAGGGGGTTGTCGTATTCCTGCTGACATTGGGGGCACATCTGGAACTTGCGCATGGTGGTCTTAGGACGGTCGTAGGGGATATCCTCGATGATGGTGAACCGGGGGCCACAGTTGGTGCAGTTAGTAAAGGGATAACGGTAGCGGCGGTCGGCAGGGGAGAAAATTTCTCTGAGGCAATCCTCACACGTGGCAATATCGGGCGAGACTAGCTGATATTGCCCCTCCTGACTCGTGCTCTCGCGGATTTCAAAATTTTCGAAATTCTCGTATTTTTTATACTTTGCGTACTTGGTGTGGCTTTGGGGGGATGGAGAGGTAATATCAATACTTCTGATGCGGGCCAGGGGAGGGGCTTTCGCTTCAAGGTCAACGAGGAAATTCTTTACTCTATCCTCATCTCCATATACCTCAATCTCGACATTTCCCGAGGTATTGCGCACCCAGCCCTTCAAGTCGTGCTCATGCGCCAGCCGGTAAACAAAGGGTCTGAAGCCAACCCCCTGCACTACCCCACCCACACGAATTCTCATGACCATTCACGCATTAATGAGCACTACAGGGGTTGCTCCCATGAAATAATTAGTGGATTAAATTAGCAGTCCTGAGGAAGCTTGGTAATACCAGCCCCTTATCGATTTCAAGACTCAGCTATAATAGGGAGATGACTAGGCAACTGTGATTCATCGAAGTTACTACTGCGAGTGGACCTCTTCCATTTCGGCTTTAACATAGGCTTCATTGACCTGTATTGCCGGGAAGTCCTGTGTTCTGAAGTCTTTAGGAGGGGCTACCTTTATGATATTGTTCAGCTTGCCCTGCTTCATCAGGCGATCGTAGATCAATGCCCATGCGCAATCCCTGTTCGGATCCGTCTCGCATTTTCCACCCTGGCTCCCGCCGCACGGGCCGTTAAGTATGCTCTTAGGGCAACGGGTTATCGGACAGATTCCAGCGTGTTCACCCAGAACACAGTTACCGCAGGCGCGGCATTTCTCGGACCAGCTGCCTTCTCCATCGGCCACCCCTATGAAGCGAGTATTCAATCCAGGCATAACGGGTATAAGCTCCGCGAGGTCAGATACCATTTGCACTCCGGCACCACAGGCCATGGAGAGAATAACATCGCATTCCTCAGCCATCTTCATGATAGGCTCGATATACTCTTTATCACACTGGCGCTGTATCGTTGCTTCCTTGATCTCGACATCCTCTTTGTCGAGCTTGTTCGCTATTCTAAGCTGGGTCGCGAGAAGCTCAACCTCTTTCTCACCGCCGGCCATACATACACTGACACAGGTGCCACAACCAAGAATCAACACCTTCTTATAACCCCGGAGACTCTCCTTTATTTCCTCAAAGGGCTTTCTCTCTCCTACTATCATGCTACCTTTTCCCTTCTCAAAGGATTAGGCCCCAGCTTCCGGGCTCGTTCGGTCATTTCATTAACAGCGGACGCAAACAATGGGGCATCGGAGGCACCAATATTGAACATCTCAACACGCTCCGGTTCTATCCCCACTTCTTCCAGCAGTTTCTTTACCTGCTTGACCCTCTTTTTCGCTCTCAGATTTCCTTCCAGGAAATGACAATCGCCTTCCTCTCAGCCGGCGACGAAGGCAGCATCAACCCCGTCCTCGAAGGCTCTCAACAGATGGAGCGGATCCACTTTACCTGTACACATTAGTTTTACTATACGCACATTGGGCGAATACTCCATCCGCATAGAGCCTGCCAAATCTGCGGCCGAGTAGGCACAGTAGTGACAACAGAAGGCCACTACCTTGGGTTCATAAACCTCAACCATAATACTTTCCTTTCGTAGCTAACGTTAACACAAGACTGCAGTCTTGGCAATTATTTGCTCGTCAGAGTAGTGCCTTAGCTTAATAGCCTTGCGAGGACAAGCGCTGGCGCAAATGCCGCATCCCTGACATGCCGCTGGCTCGATGTACGCCACACCCTTGTCATTGATAATCGGTACATTGTAGGGACATGAGCGCACGCAAGTCAGGCAGGCGACACAGCTGCCCTCATCAACCTCTGAAACAACCCCTCCAACAATAATATGGGACTTCGAGAGGACAGTCATTGCTCGTGACACAGCACCCCTCGCCTGCGAAATCGACTCAGATAGCGACTTTGGAGCGTGAGCAATACCACAAACGTACATACCCTCGTTAACGAAATCCAGAGGACGAAGCTTCATATGTGCTTCCATATAAAAGCCGTCCTGCGTTAATGGAAGTTTTAGTTTGCTGGAGAATTTCGCAGCATCGGACTGAGGCCTAATGGCGCTGCTAAGCGCAATTAAATCAGGCTCAAGGAGAATGTCAGTCCCAATAACCGGGTCGAATACTTTGACACTTAGCTTGCCATCATCTTCTTTTACCTCAGGCTTTCTATCAACGTCGAACCTGATGAAGGTTACCCCTTTCCCCCTGGCCTCCTGATACTTAAGTTCATTCATCCCATAAGTACGGATATCGCGATAGAGAACGTAGACCTCTATTTCCGGGTTCTGATCTTTAAGCTGGATGGCGTTCTTGACTGCCTGGCCGCAACAGATTCGGCTGCAGTACATGTGATCCTCTTCGCGCGATCCGACGCACTGTATCATTACAACCGATTTCAGATTTTCGACGTCTGCTTCACCATTAGCGATCTTCTCCTCAAGGTCGCGCTGGGTTAGCACCCTGTCTGACTGATCACCTAGATACTCGACAGGCCTGTACTCTACACCGCCGGTCGCTAAGATCACAACTCCGTGTTCGATCTCCTCAGTGCTCCCCTCGGCTGTGGAAATCGTAGTAGTGTAATTACCGATATAGCCGGAGAAATCTTTAATTTCGGCACCCGTATATACCCTTATCTTTGGCTCGTCCTCTATCTGTTTCACAAGAGAGGATAGCAAAGCCTGAGGATCGGAGCCCTCCAATGTATAGTGAAGATGCCTCAGATTTCCGCCCAACTCGCTTTCTCGTTCGATCAGGACAGCCTCGAATCCCTGAGAGGCAATACCGAGGGCTGCAGTCATTCCTGCGATCCCGCCGCCTATTACAATAGCATTTCGCTTAATCGGCGCCGTCGATTCGTGCAGTGGTTCCAGGTTAACGGCACGGGCTACAGCCATTCTCACCAGGTCTATGGCCTTCTCGTTGGCTTCTGTTTTGTGTGTGGCGTGAACCCAGGAGCACTGGTCTCTTATATTAGCCATTTCAAACAGGAATCTGTTCAAACCCGCTTCGCGAATGGTGTCCTGAAAAAGCGGCTCATGCGTTCGCGGGCTGCAGGAAGCCACCACAATGCGATTAAGGTTGTTCTCTTTTATAATCTCCACAAGCCTGGTCTGGGTATCGGTAGAGCAGGCATAGAGCTTCTCTTCAGCATATACTACGTATGGAAGCCCCCTGGCATATTCAGCAACGCCAGGCACATCGATCACCCGTGCGATGTTGGTCCCGCAACGGCAGACAAATACCCCTACTCGTGGTTCTTGTCCAGCTATATCTAGCTCAGGGGGATACTCCTTATCGGTTACCAGCGTTCCGCGGGCATCAGCGATGCCCCTGGAGGCAAGGTAAGCAGCACTGCTGGCATGCATTACCGACTCGGGGATATCCATCGGTGAATCGAAAACACCGGCCACGTAAATCCCGGGTCGGGAAGTAACATCCGGCTTAAACTCTTCGGTTTCGCAGAAGCCGAACCTATCGAGGTTTATAGCCAGTTTCTCAGCCAGATCATTGGTGCTCGCGGAGGGAACCATTCCAACGGAGAGCACTACCATATCGAACCTCTCCTCACTAACGCTTGTGTCATCCGCATACCTGACAAGCAAGCTCCCGTCCTCTTCCTCGAGGATACGGGGGACTCTCGTTCTTATGAAACGGACTCCATGTTCCTTCTGCGCTCGTTCATAGTAACGCTCGAAACCTTTACCATGAGCTCTTATGTCCATAAAGAAGATCGTCGGCTCGATCTCGCTGGCATGTTCCTTGGCAATGATAGACTGCTTGATGGCATACATGCAGCAAACCGAAGAGCAGTAATCCCTGCCACAGGTTTCATCTCTTGAGCCCACGCATTGGATCCATGCTATCTTCACCGGGTGTTTGCCGTCGGAAGGTCGCAGCACCTGACCCTGGAGCGGGCCGGAGGCGGAGAGGATGCGCTCGAACTGAATGCTGGTTACTACATTGGGCATATATCCATATCCATATTGCGGCTTGATGGTGGCATCGAAGGGCTCATAGCCGGGAGCAAGGATAATTGATCCAACGTTAATCTCAATATCCTCGTCTTGCTGCTCCCAGTCGATAGCACCTGCAGTGCAAAGCTTCTCGCAGACACGGCATTGGGGTGGCGCTTTACCTTCCTTCCCATCTTCAATAAATTGGAGATACTTCATATAGCGGCAGTTCTTCGTATCGATAACTGGCTTGAGCGGAACTGCCTGTGGGAAAGGCACATAGATTGCACTGCGGTTATCCATCTGCAAATTAAACTCGGACGGAACCTTTTCAGGGCACTTCTCCCAGCAGGTGCCGCAGCCGACACACAGATTTTCATCTATATATCGTGCTCGCTTCCGCACCTTGACTCTGAATTTCCCCGGCTCTCCATCAGCACTGATGACGTCCGCATAGGTAATGATCTCAATATTTCTATGTTTGGATACCTCTATTAATTTGGGGGAAATTATACACGTAGAACAATCGTTGGTGGGGAAGGTTTTATCAAGCTGTGCCATTCTTCCGCCAATGGAGGGGCCCTCCTCTACCAGGTACACTTTGAATCCTGATTCAGCTAGGTCTAGAGCCGACTGCATGCCGCTGATTCCACCCCCCACCACCATTACCGCTCCTATCTTAGGTGAATCCTGTTGACTTCCATTATCGCTCATAACCATACCTATAATAATCCTTTTCCCCTGAGTAATGGCCAAGGATTTACTATTTGCCTACTCGGAAACCTTCCCATAATTGGATTAGTAAACGCTAATCCCATTAACTCATGGAAACAGAGGATTGGGATGCTATACGATGCATCTTCCGAGTAAGCTTTATGTGTAAATCCCGTCGCTTTGTGGGTCCTATTATGCCTGATGTGCTCTTTGTAAAATAGCTATCGTCATACGGCTATAACTTCTTTGATCTCAGGTATCTGCTCTTTAAGCACTCGCTCGATGCCCTCGTGCAGGGTCACGGTTGCCATTGGGCAACCGCTGCAAGCGCCGGTCAGCTTCAACTTAACCGTGCCATCGGTAACATCAACCAGCTCGACGTCGCCGCCATCGGCCTGCAACGACGGCCTTATCTCACCTAGAGCTGCTTCTACCTTTTCACGCATAAAATGCCTCCTCTTATTGCCACGCAAGTACAAACTATTGTTTTCTCATATTTCATCGGCAGGAATGTGATGAGTTGACATAATTTAAAATTGCTCGATGAGCTGTGAGATTTGCTCCATGGAGAAGACGGGGCCATCCTTGCAAACGTATTTATCACCTACATTGCATCGGGCGCATTTGCCCAGGCCGCACTTCATCTTGCCTTCGAGGGTGGTTATAATTTGATTATCGGCAAAGCCCAGTTTCCTTAGCTCAATAAGGGTGAAATGGATCATAATAGGTGGGCCGCAGGTGACAGCAATTGCATTCTGCGGTGAGAGCTTGAGTTCGCTAACTACTGAGGGAATAAGGGCGACTCTACCGGTCCATTTCTCATCACCGGCATCGACGGTGAGCTCCAGCTTTGTCTTGGGCGACGCTGCCCATGTGTCGAACTCAGGTGCGAATACCAGGTCCTGAGGGCTGCGTGCTCCATTAATAATGACCAGGTCTCCATAGTCTTCTCTATAGTCGAGTATAGTGGTTATTATGGGACGCAATGGCGCAAAGCCGATGCCGCCGCCGATAATGAATATGTTTTTCCCCTTGTATTCATCGAGTGGGAAGTAGTTACCGAATGGCCCCCGCACCCCCACGGTCGCCCCCGGCTCCAGCTGGTGAAGGGCATTGGTAACGGTGCCGACACGCCTTATGGCAACATCCACGCCAGCTTTACGGTGCGCTACTGAGGTTATACCAAAGGGAGACTCACCGACCCCGAAGGCGGACACGAAGACAAACTGACCCGGCTTGTAGTCGAAGCTCTCTCTTATGTCGGGGTCATTCAACTCAAGCCTGAACAGCTTGACATCGGGTGTAAGGTCAATCAATTCTTGTAGCGTCGATAAGTAGGGCAGAAGCGGATTCTCAGGCTTCACTTTTCACTCCCAACTGCTGAACATCCTGTATAATCTCACGAATATCTATGTTTACCGGACAGGCCCTGACACACCGGCCACATCCGATGCAGCCCAGGGCTCCGAACTGGTTGGGGAAGTAGAGTAGTTTATGGCTGAACCTCTGCCTGAGGCGGGACCCCTTGGTAGAACGGGGGTCATGACCGCCGGCAATGCGGGTGAATCCGGGTGACTGGCAGCTTTCCCAGCTACGCACTCGCTCGATCCTCTCCTTATCGGTGTAGTCACGCACATCGAAGCAGTAGCAGGTGGGACAGACATAAGAGCAAATATTACAGTGAATGCATCTATCGGCGAGACGGTCCCAGAACGGTTCGTCGAAAGCTTGCCGCATCTTCTCGGCGATACCCTCACTGGGGATTTCTGATAGGACAGGAGCTAGGGGAGACGATACATCAGCAGTGGCTAATAGATTATCGGGCAGCAGAGCTTTGCCTTTATCGGTTAATACCTGAACAATATAGCCATCCGTTACCTCAGTAAGGAGGATATCTACGTTGGCCGTATCATGGGGACCGCCGCCCATGCTGGTGCAAAAGCACTCGGGGCAGGCGGTGATGCAGGCGAGACCGATAAGGGCAGTTATATCGCGGTGCTGACGGTACAGATCATCCGCCGGTTCTTCCAGGAAAGGGTAATCGTTCATGGTCATACCCTGCGCATCGCAGGGGCGAATGCCAAATATCGCTGTTTCCTTCTCAATAGCTGCCGGCATTAATTCGGTCTGCCCGTCTTTCCTATCCACGTAGAACAGTGTTTCCGATGAAGGAAAGAACCACTCTTTAGGAGACAGTGTGGTGTTATCGAAGTCGAAGACAATGTCCTCTACTCGGTCAATCTTGCGGAAAAGGAGTAAATCATCAACCCGGGTAGGCGCTACGAGGTTGCGTTCACCTATAAGCTGACCCAGCCAGGTAAGAAGGTTTTGCTTAGATATAAACTCACTCATTCGCTAATTCCCAGCTTCTCCTCTTTGTCGAAGGTAGAAAACGGCATTGGAGTTTCCGCATCGATACCCGCCTGGAACTTGAAAAGCTCTTCTACCTCTTTCCCGAGCTTGCGGTTAAGCAGGCTGAGCGGGATGTTTACCGGGCAGACCCGCTCGCATTCATTGCAATCGATGCAACGTCCTGCCAGGTGGAAAGCGCGCATGGTATTCCATACCTCGTTTTCCCCCGGGGCAATCCTGATGCCAACCCACGTCGGATCAAGGCGCTCCACGAAGCATTCGAGGCAGTAGCACCCGGGACAGACCTGACGGCAGGCATAGCAGCGTATGCAACGGCTGAACTGCTCCTCCCAGAATGCCCGTCTCTCCCCTGCCGATTTGTCTTCCATCCCGGTTACGTCTGGATAGGTGTCCGGGACATCCGGCTCTAACCCTAGTTCTCCTACTAGAAAATCATAGAGTACCGGTGTATGCTGCTGGCACATACGGCAGGTATCCTGAAGCTCCCCGCTCGTATTATCCAAACCAGCCTTGACTACACCGGGACACACCACCCCGATGATGGAGACTTTATCCCGCTGAATCTGGCTCTCATTGATAAGTAGATTTATAGCCCGGGAGTCGCAGGGCTTGACCACGATAGCAGTAGCTTTATCCTTACGGTTAAGAAGGTACTTGGTCAGGTTATGGGTGCAGGTCTGGTCGAAGATAAGCCTATCTATATCGTTTGGCTGATAAACAAACAATGGACGAGCGCCCACGCCATCGGTAGCGCGCTCGTAGCCGATAACGCAATCTACCGTTCCACTTTCCAGAAGCTCTTTAGCTTTACTACGTATCTCTTCGCTAAAGTCCATCAGACAGTTTCCTTATGCAGGGTCGTCTCTCTCGGCCCCAGGATTGAAAGGCCCTCGGTGAACGAGGAAACGACGTTGGCCCACCTCTTCCCCTCGGAGGCGGATACCCACTGTATCTGGAACCTTTCCTCTTCAATACCTATGTACTCTAGAAAAGTGTGAAGCAGGGCAAGACGGCGGCGGGCGTAGTAATTACCTTCACTGTAGTGGCAGTCACCGGGGTGGCAGCCAGCAATCAGAACCCCGTCAGCCCCCTGCTGAAAGCTTTTAACTATCAGAAGGGGATCGACCCTCCCCGAGCAGGGCACGCGGATAATGCGAATATTCGACGGATAGCAGATACGGCTGGTGCCCGCCAGATCGGCACCGGCGTAGCTGCACCAATTGCATAAAAAACCCACTATTTTTGGTTGATATTCTACCGCCATAGCGATGTCACCTGGGCTAGAAGTTGCTGCTGTGTAAAGCCACGCAGGTTGGCGGCTCCAAAACGGCAAGTGGCAACGCACAACCCACAGCCCTTGCACAGGGTCTCGTTAATAACCGAAATGGTCCGTCCATCCCTGGTGACCTGGGTATCGATAGCCTTGAAGGGACATACCTTGGTGCATAGTAAACAGCCGCCACACTTTATAGGGTCGATGTTAGCTACTAAGGGATCGGTGGTCAGGACATCCTGGCTGAAGAGGGCTGCCACCTTGGCAGCGGCAGCGCTACCCTGAGCGACGCTTTCCGGGATATCCTTGGGACCGATACAGGAGCCGGCGAGAAGTATGCCATCGGTATTAGTTTCCACCGGGCGTAGTTTGGGGTGCGCTTCGATGAAGAAGTTATACGCGTTGTAGCTGATATTAAGTTTCTGGGCCAGCTGTGCGGCGCCAGTGCTGGGCTCAATACCGGTGGCCAGCACCACCAGGTCGGCGGCAATTTCAACCGGTCGCCCGATAAGGGAGTCGTCCCCACATACTATTAACTTCTTGCCTTCCTCGAATATTTTAGATACCCGGCCACGAATATATAAGGTGCCAAACTCCTCCTGAGCGCGCCGGGAAAACTCATCGAAATCCTTCCCCCCTGCCCTGATATCGATATAGAAGTTGTAGCACTGCACGTTGGGGTCATGCTCTTTAAGCATGATAGCCTGTTTTGCCATATACATACAGCAGACCTTGCTGCAGTACGGCCGCCCCTTCTGTTCGTCACGGGAGCCCACACAGCTTATAAATACCACAGTCTTCGGGTGTGCTCCATCTGAGGGGCGGAGAACTTCCCCACCGGTCGGTCCCGAGGCGCTGAGCAGTCTCTCCAACTGCAATCCGGTGATGACATCGGGATACATGCCGCCTCCATACTCAGAATAAGCGCTGTGATCGAAGGTCTGAAAACCTGTAGCAACCACAATAGCGCCAAACTTTTCGGTGAGGATCTCGTCCTGCTGTTCCCAGTCAATAGCAGCTGCAGGGCAAAGCTTCTCGCAGACACGGCATTGGGGTGGTGCTTTACCTTCCTCCCCAGCCTCAGTAAATTGGAGATACTTCATATAACGGCAGTTCTCCGTATCGATAACCGGCTTGAGCGGAACCGCCTGTGGGAAAGGTACGTAAATTGCGGTGCGGCTATCCATTTCTAAATTAAACTCGGACGGCACCTTTTCGGGGCACTTCTGCCAGCATGTGCCGCATCCGGTGCATTTAGTGTGGTCCACCTTCCTCGTTTTCTGCAGGATGTCCACTTCAAAATTACCCACAAATCCCCTTATGTCCTGTACCTCAGCATAGGTGCGCAGGGTGATTTTAGGATGCTGAGCCACATCGACCATTTTGGGGGCGAGTATGCAGGCCGAGCAGTCCAGGGTGGGAAACGTCTTGTCGAGCTGGGCCATGTGGCCGCCGATTGATGGCTGGCGCTCAACCAGGTACACGTGGTTGCCTCCATCCGCCAGTTCCAGGGCGGCAGTGATCCCGGCAATCCCGCCTCCAACGATCAGGGTGTTGGGATTGATCTCCACGGGGATC
>JAVLBD010000159.1:0-3399 GCA_031581405.1 Dehalococcoidia bacterium | reverse complement strand
CGGTTAAAGCTATCAGGGTCGTAATCCGATGAGAATACTTCACTTCTCCGACCTGCATCTGGGGGTGGAGAACTATAGCGGAGGCAATAACCCCGAGACAGGGCTCTCGCGGCGCTTCCACGATTTCCTCGCTACCCTCGACGAGGTAGTGGCATACGCCCTGAACAACGATGTTGACCTCGTTCTCTTCTGTGGCGATGCCTACAAGAGCCGCGATCCATCTCAGACCCATCAGCGTGAGTTCGCCCGCCGCATCTGGGAGCTGTCATCGGCTGGCATCCCAATCTTCCTCCTCACCGGCAACCACGACCTACCTAACGCTATCGGTCGCGCTACCACGATGGAGATTTTTCATACTCTTTCGATTAAGAATGTAACCGTAGCCAGTAAACCCGGTACCTATCGAGTAGAGACTAAAGCGGGGCCTCTCCAGGTAGTCGCCTTGCCGTGGGCGAGGAGGAGCGCTCTGCTAAGCCGTGAAGAGACAAAGAACCTCACCTTCGATGAACTGAACGAGCGCTTAGAGGGAATCATCACCGACCGCCTCGCCGTGGAGGCCACGGCACTGGATCAGAGCCTACCTGCCATTCTCGCCGCTCATGTTTCCCTTTCCAATGCCAAGTCCGGCTCGGAGCGCGGCATGATAATGGGGCACGACTACGTGCTCCTTCAAAGCAATGTGGTTATCCCTTCCTTCGACTACCTCGCACTGGGCCATATCCATAAGCAGCAGGTGCTTTGCCAAAATCCTCCCGCCGTGTATCCTGGCAGTCTCCAGCGTATCGACTTCAGCGAGGAGGAGGATGAAAAAGGATTCTTTGTTGTTGAGATTTCATCTGAAGAGAAGGGAAGACAGGTATCCTTTGGGTTCCATCCGGTAAAGGCACGGCGTTTCCTCACTATCAAGGTAAATATTGGTGTGCAGGAGACCGATCCAACACGGGCAGTGTTAGATGCAATTGCACGCTATGACGTAGCCGATGCCGTCGTACGAATCCAGGTAGCGATCCCGGAGCGGCTCTCCGGGCTGCTCAATGATGGGGAGATTCACAGGGCGTTGAAGGATGCCCACTTCGTCGCCGCCATTTCCCGCGATGTTGCGCGGGAACGCCTTCCGCGCATGGTAGGATGGTCTGCTGAGAAAATCACGCCACTGGAGGCACTCGAAGAATATCTTAAGGTAAAAAAGCCAGATGTGGACCATAAATTACTTCTGGAATATGGCGAGAGGCTTATCAGAGAGAGCGAATCGGATGAGTAGTGAGAGCGAAATAGAGCGGGAAGTGTAAAAAACCTACAACCCTGCTACGATCCTGTCATACCCCTCGACGATCTCTCTTACCACATCACCGGCGCTTACAATCTCATTGATCATCCCCGCCACCGCACCACATATCATCTGCCTGGGGGCGATATCCGCCTCTGCTGTTCGTTGACCCTGCGTTATTAGCTCGCTTTTCAAGCCCCTTATTGGCAGCGATCCACGCCCCGTAATCATGGTAGCTGTATCATTAGCAGCCACGATGGCGTCTTTGTAGTCCTGGTCAGCAATGCATTCATTGGTAGTGATGAATACGGTCCCCATCTGCACCCCCTCCGCCCCCAGAGCGAGGGCAGCAACCAGGCCGCGGGCATCACAAATGCCCCCGGCGGCAATCACCGGGATGCTCACAGCATCCACTACCTGGGGGACGAGGACAAAAGTAGTTAGCTCATCCGGGCTATTTATCCCGCCCGATTCGTATCCCTCAGCGATCACAGCATCCACGCCACTTTTCTCAGCCCCCTTTGCATGTTTTACTGAGGCTACTAAATGGAGAACCCTGACGCCATGCTCCTGCAGGTAGCTGGTATGAAGAGCCGGGCTTCCCGCCCCCGTCGTAACGACCGTGACACCCTCCTCAATAGCGATATCGAGAAGGCTTCTATCCTGCCCTAATACATGTATGGGGAAATTCACCCCAAAGGGCTTATCTGTCAGGCTTTTCCCCTTCCTAATCTGGCTCCTGAGGTTCTCGGCGACCTTTCCCCAATCGGGTTCACTACCGTTGGGGCTGATAATCCCCAGCCCGCCGGCATTGGAAACGGCAGCTGCCAACTCAGCGCTGGCAATCAGGCTCATCCCCCCTTGAATTATTGGATACTTAATACCGAGAAGATCGCAGATCCTTGTCTTCTTCACCTGTTCCCCCTTTTAGCTCGGCGAATTACTTCAGGCCGGCCACTACACCGGAGTAGCTCTCCACAATATTTCGTATCACATCGCCGGCGCTCACGATCTCATTGATCATCCCTGCAATCGCGCCGCAATAGGCCTCTCCCTCCACCAAATCCCCATCCAATTCTCCCGTCCTGGACCTGGCAATACCTATAAAAACGAGAAGATCCTCGGGTGTTGCATCCCTGCTCTCCAACTCCAACATATTGGTGGCAAACTCGCCTTTCAGCACCCTGGCAGGACCGAATTTCCGCCCTGTGATCGTCGTTCCCGTATCTGTGGCTTTTATAATCGCTTCCTTGAAGTTTTGATGTGCCGCACACTCGCGGGTTGCGACGAAGCGAGTGCCTATCTGCACCCCATCGGCTCCCAAAGCCAGGGCAGCCACACATCCCCGGGCATCGACGATCCCTCCGGCAGCAATCACCGGGATGCTCACCGCATCCACCACCTGCGGGACGAGCACCATAGTGGTTAGCTCATCCATACCATTATGGCCACCGGCCTCATACCCTTCGGCGATCACCGCGTCAACACCGTTTTTCTCCGCGCTCCTGGCATGCCTGACCGACGCTACTAAATGGAGAACCCTGACCCCCACCTCCTTCAGCCGAGGGGTGTAGAGAGCGGGGTTGCCCGCAGAGGTAGTCACCACCTTTATCCCCTCTTCCGTCACGACACCAATCAACTCCTCAATCCCAGGTATCTGTACGGGAAGATTTACCCCAAAGGGCTTATCGGTTAGACTCTTAGCCGTCCTTATCTCTCTTCTCAGGTTCTCGGCCAGGTCATCCTCCAGCCTCATCCTGGCGTTAGGACTGAGTATACCCAGCCCTCCTGCATTGGAGACTGCAGCGACCAGCTCGGCATTGGCAATCCATGTCATCCCCCCCTGGATTATGGGATACTCTATTCCCAGTAGCTCGCAAATTCTCGTTCTTTTCACAGGCATAACCCCTTCGCTGACCCTCAGCATTCTATTCGCAGATAGGGAACTCTGTCAAGGTGAAGAATTCCCGATATGATCTCGTCTATATAGATGTATGATACTCCAGTGGACTTTTTAGAGACCGCCTAAAAAAGAGGTGCAGGATACTTCCTGCCGGGGGTCTGGGGGTGTACCCCAGTTTTAATAGTCCCCCGAGACTGGGGGATATAGGGGGTTTATCAAGACTGTTTCA
>JAVLBD010000158.1:0-3427 GCA_031581405.1 Dehalococcoidia bacterium | reverse complement strand
CCCGGCAGGAAGTCTCCTGCGCCTATTTTTCAGCAGTCTCAATGGGTTGAAGTGAGGGTAACGAAGGAGTATCATAGGAAACACAGCAATGGAGAATGTAGGAGTGAACCTTTCTGTTCAGCTCGCCCCACGAAATGTACGAGGACTCGAACTGATAAATCCGGTTATGGTGGCATCGGGGGTTATTGGCTATGGCACGGAATATGCCGAATTGGTGGATGTCGAGCGGCTGGGAGCTATAGTCGCAAAGGGAACAACCCTTAGTCCGCGCATCGGGAACCCTCAACCGCGCCTCGTTGAGACCGCATCGGGACTGCTCAATTCGGTGGGGCTTCAAAATATAGGTGTAGATGCCCTGATCGCTGAGAAGGCACCTATTTGGGCTACATGGGGTGTCCCGGTGATTGTGAACATTGCCGGTGAAAGCGTTGATGATTACTCTGAGTTGGCCCACCGATTAGAGGGGGTTGTTGGCATAAGTGGCGTCGAGATAAATATTAGCTGTCCTAATGTAACCGGAGGGGGTATAGAGTTTGGTAAAAGCCCCGATATGGCCTCAGCGGTGACTCAGGCAGTGAAATCGCAGACTACCCTGCCTGTCATCGTCAAACTGACCCCTAATGTTACCGATATAGTCGCGCTTGCCTGCGCTGTTGAGGAGGCCGGGGCCGATGCCATATCGCTGATCAATACACTCCGCGGTATGGCTATCGATATAAAAGAGAGAAGACCATTTCTTGGCGGAGTTACCGGCGGGCTTTCGGGGCCTGCCATCAAGCCTGTTGCTTTATATATGGTGTATCAGGTAGCTCAAGCGGTTGAGGTACCGATCATCGGCTGTGGTGGCATTGCCTCCGATACCGATGCGCTTGAGTTCATCATGGCTGGGGCGAGCGCGGTGCAGATCGGTACGGTGGTAATGACCAACCCCGGTGCTCCCATTGATATTATGGATGGTATAGAGCGCTTCATGGAAAGGGAGAGGGTGGCGGGCATCGACCAGCTAATTGGCGTGGCGAAAAGCTTCTTGACAAGCAAACAATAGCTATGATACTTTGTCCGAATGAATCATAAATTGAGAAGCGATATAGTTAAGGGGGGTGCGGCACGCGCCCCCCATCGTTCCCTGCTGCGTGCAGTGGGGCTTACCGATCGTGAGATAGGGCAGCCCTTTATTGGAATCGTAAACAGCTTCAGCGAGGTGATACCGGGGCATGTCCATCTCAGGTCGATTTCTGAGGCGGTGAAGGGTGGGGTGAGAAGCGCTGGCGGCACACCTTTCGAGGTGAACACCATCGGCGTATGTGACGGGATCGCGATGGGGCACCTGGGCATGAAATATAGCCTGCCCAGCCGCGAGCTTATAGCTGACTCGGTCGAGATAGTAGCTCAGGCCCACGCCTTCGACGCGCTGGTTTTCATTCCTAATTGCGATAAGATTATTCCGGGGATGCTCATGGCAGCGGCGAGACTCAATATTCCGGCAATATTTGTCAGTGGGGGGCCAATGCTTGCCGGACGACTGGCCGGTAAAAAGGTTGATCTAAACACAGTTTTTATGGCGGTAGGCAAGGTAAGCACAGGAGAGATGAGCGAGACAGAGTTGGAGGAACTGGAGCGGATTGCTTGCCCCGGCTGTGGCAGTTGTGCCGGGATGTTCACCGCCAACACCATGAACTGCCTTACCGAGGCGTTAGGAATGGCATTGCCAGGTAACGGTACCATACCCGCGGTCGATGCGCGGCGTATCGGCCTGGCGCGGGATACGGGGAGGCAGGTCATGGAGCTTCTCGCCAGGGGGATTCATCCACGGGATATTATTACACGGGAGGCGATGCAAAATACCTTTATGGTGGACATGGCACTGGGGGGGAGCACAAATTCGGTGCTGCATCTCATAGCTATTGCATACGAAGCGGGGATCGATTTCCCGCTCTCCGCCATAAACGAGATAAGCGCAAAGACACCCCATTTAACCAAATTAAGCCCGGCGGGAGACTATCGCATTGAAGATCTGGACCTCGCTGGTGGCATACCGGCGGTAATGAAGGAGATAAGCGGACTGCTAGATATGGGAGTGAAGAGGGTGTCAGGCAAGCCGCTGGCCGAGGAGCTGGCAGGGGCAGAAGTACGCGATAAGGATGTAATCCGTCCATTTTCCAAGCCTCACTCTCCAACGGGGGGGCTCACTATGCTTTTTGGCAACCTGGCGCCTGAGGGAGCAGTGGTGAAGAGTGCTGCCGTATCCTCAGGTATGCTTCGCCACAAAGGGGTGGCGAGGGTTTTTAACTCCGAAGAGGAAGCCACCGGGGCTATCCTAAGTGGGTCCATCAATCCGGGCGAGGTGGTAGTAATCCGATATGAGGGGCCTAAGGGTGGGCCGGGAATGAGGGAGATGCTTGGGCCAACGTCACTTCTAAGCGGAATGGGTCTCGGTGATAAGGTAGCGCTGATTACAGACGGACGCTTTTCCGGGGCGACAAAAGGAGCTGCAATAGGTCATATCTCCCCTGAGGCAGCCTCGGGAGGGCCACTAGCTGCCGTAAAAGAAGGCGATACGATTGTCATTGACATTCCTGAGCACAGGATCGATGTTGACTTAAGCGACGAAGAAATAAAAGGGCGGCTATCCCAGCTTCCAGAATTTGAATCCACTATTAAGACAGGCTATCTTTTTCGCTATGCTGAGCGTGTTACCTCAGCAGGTAGAGGTGCGGTTTTCGAGAAATAGGGGGAAGTATGAAACTAAACGGAGCACAGATTCTTTGTGAAAGCCTTGTGAAGGAGGGAGTAGAGGTTATATTTGGCTTTCCTGGGGGGGCGTTATTGCCCTTTTACGACGCTCTGCCTAACTATCCACAGCTCCGCCATATCCTGGTTCGCCATGAACAGGGCGCAGCACACGCAGCTGACAGCTACGCCCGGGTGTCGGGTAAGGTAGGGGTATGTTTAGCCACATCGGGCCCGGGGGCCACCAATTTAGTTACGGGGATTGCCAACGCCTATCTGGATTCAGCGCCTATGGTGGCCATCACCGGGCAGGTAGCCAGGCCCTTTATCGGAAAGGATGCTTTCCAGGAAATCGATATCACTGGAATTACCTTACCCATTACCAAACACAACTATATGGTCATGGCGGCTGCTGATATGTCTACCGTGGTGCAGGAGGCCTTTCATATCGCTAGCACAGGGCGGCCAGGGCCTGTTCTTATAGATATACCAAAGGATGTATTTATCGAGGAGGCTGAGTTTCGCTATCGTGATAAGGTTGACCTGCGGGGTTACAAGCCCACACTTCGTGGCCACCCGTCACAGATAAAGAAGGCAGCAAAGGTAATTAGCGAAGCAAATCGGCCGCTGATCATAGCAGGGAGGGGAGTGCTTATCTCAGGGGCCTCGGCAGAGCTCAGAGAGCTGGCGGAAAAGG
>JAVLBD010000157.1:0-3467 GCA_031581405.1 Dehalococcoidia bacterium | reverse complement strand
CCAGTATAACGTATAAATCTTCGCGCAGAGTAGAGTGGATGGCTACCTCGGTCACCGGTTGCTCGAAGCTACGGTGGAATATCTTCTCGGGCGTGAGTTGGCCAATAGAATGTCCGCTCTTTTGCACGGACAGGGTAGCTGTCACAATATCCATAGATGGCGCGGAACGATCTTCAAGGCCCTCATAGGTCAGGGTATACTGATTGAGGATCGTTGACTCTCCGGGGGAAAGGGAGACTTCCTTCTCTGCTGTATACGCCGAAGAGCCGATGACGCCAATAGCGATGAGGGCGATTCCCAAATGGATGATCATCGCGCCGTACCGGGATCTGCTAGCACTTAGTGATCCGATAAGTGCTTTAATAGGGTTCTCACCTCTTATCTGTCTCCGTGCTTTTACCATGCGGTATGCTTCAATAAGAACAGAGCAGATTACAAAGGCACAAACAGCTAAAGAAAACGCAGCCCAGACTGCTAATGATGTGGCGAGAGCCAGCGTTATACCCAGGATCGATGATATCACTAGGGGGAGAGCAAACCTACGCAGCAGGGTCAGGGCCGTCTCCTGCTTCCATCCCGTGAGGGTACAGATTCCCGTAAGCAGTATTATCACCAGTATGATGGGGCCAACTGCTATGTTATAGAAAGAAGGTCCCAGGTTGGCTTTTTCTCCTCCTATCGATTCGGAGACGAGAGGAAATAGGGTTGCTAAGAGAACAATAGCTGATGCTGCAAGGAAAGCGATGTTAATGGCCTGCAAACCACCCTCTTTGGAGAGGAGAGGGCCTGGCTTCAGGTCACTCTTGAAAAGGTGGCGGCGACTGTAGAGAAGAATCAAGGGTATTATGAGCGCCAATTCCATGAACACGAGGAATAGAAGTCCCATGCCGGTATTGCTGAAGGCATGCACTGAAGACAGAACGCCGGTTCTTGTGATTAAAGTAGCCAGGATAGTCAGATTGAAGGCGATGATTGTTAATACGATAGTCCAGAGCCTATCTCTTCCTTTTGCCCGTTGCAGGATTATGGAGTGAAGCAGGGCTGTGGTCACCAGCCACGGTATGAACGATAAGTTTTCAACGGGGTCCCAACCCCAGTATCCACCCCACCCCAACTCGACGTAAGCCCACCAGGCCCCCAGTACGTTGCCAACGCTCAGGAAGATCCAGGCAATCAATGCCCATCTTCTCAGCTCGACCAGCCAGTCACGCTCTGCCCTTTTTGTTATTAGAACGGAAAGAGCGAAAGCGAAGGGAAGTGTTAATGCGGCAAATCCGGCTAGTATAAGCGGCGGATGGAAAATCATACCAGGGTTCTGCAGCAGGGGGTTCAGTCCATTACCATCGGGCGGTACAACAGATAGCTTTTCGAAGGGATTGGCGAAGAAGACAAGCAGCAGTAGAAAGAAGGCAGCAGTCAACATCACCACTGATGAGGCGTAGGGGATCAGTTCCCTGGTAGGCTCTCTTTTCCACAGCACCATGACCACTGCGAAAAAAGAGAGAAACCACCCCCATAACAGAAGCGAGCCAGCATTACCAGCCCAAAATGCACTGAAAAGGTAAGGCCAGGACATATCGCGGCTGGTATAAGAGGCAACATACTCTATGCGAAAATCATGTGTCTGTAATGCATAGATCAGGACTATTGCAGATAGGGTAACCAAACCGAAAGCGACAAAGATGCCGTTCTGAGCACTGGATGTCAGCTTCGGATGGTTCCTTCTCTTTCCCCACATGGAGGCGGCCGCTGAGCACAAGCAGACGATAAAGCCCAGGACCAGCGCACCATAACCGATATCAGCCACAGATCAATTCCCGTTAGTACTTCATGGATTCAACTAGCCCGAAGGTTCGTATTTCGAGGGACACTTGGTAATCAGTACGCTAGCGTTGAATACTCCCTGCTGATCGCTTCTGCCTTCCACCACGATATCAGTGCCTGCCTTGAATGTATCCGGTACGACGCCCTGATAGACCACAGGAAGGCTTGTCTCACCGTCGGTGATGGTAAAGATTAGGGTGAAATTATCCGTATCGTGAATCACAGAATCAGGGATGATCTGGCCGGTAACCCGTACCTGCTCGCCGGATAGGGACTCACTTTGTGCCACAAACTCGCTCACGGTATAGTAGTATGTCGCGAAGTGGCTTAAACCTATATAGATTAGAAAGCCCATGGCCATCAACACTATCGCCCCGGCAAAGATCACCCTCTTTCTCTTCAGCAGCGGAACGTTCCCGCTACCGGATGTCTGCACTGTGTTCGTATCATTTATATTCATCTCATTTACGGCTTTCGCAGGAAAGCTATGAAGTCAGGTCGTCAGTTCCTCCACGCCTTACCTGTACAGCTTAGGATCCTGTAAAGACGATTTATGCTACGCAGGTGCCAATGGCGATGGAAGCGGCAGAGAGCGTTTTCTCGATGTCTTCTTCAGTATGTGCTAAGGACAAGAAAACTGCTTCAAACTGCGATGGGGGTAGATAGATACCTTGCTCCAGCATATGATTGAAGAAACGGGCATAGAGAGCTGTATCTGAGGAAAGGGCTGACGTATAGTCGGTAACATCGCTGAGATTGAAGAATGGAGTAAGGATAGAGCCTACCCGGGTTACTGATAGCTTAACTCCGGCCTTTGCTGCTGCTCTCTCCAGCCCTTGAGCCAGCATAGTAGCTCGATCATCTAACTTCTTGTAAGTGCCTGGTTCACGCAGAATGCTGAGAGCCTCAATTCCGGCAGCCATAGCTAAAGGATTGCCGGATAGGGTGCCTGCCTGGTACACGGGCCCAAGGGGAGCCATCAAATCCATGATACCCTTTCGACCGCCATATGCACCCACGGGTAAGCCACCGCCAATAATCTTGCCAAGACAGGTTAGATCGGGTGTCACGCCATATATTTCCTGGGCTCCGCCATAGGCCAGGCGGAAGCCGGTTATTACCTCATCGAAGATAAGCAAGCTACCGTTATCGTTGGAAATACTACGCAAGCCTTCTAAAAAACCGGGCTTGGGCGGTACTACCCCCATGTTAGCCGCCACCGGCTCGACGATGATAGCTGCTATCTGTTCACCGAAGCGGTGGAAAATCCTTTTTACACCTTCGAGGCTATTGTAGGCCGCGACGATGGTGTTCCTCGTATGAGCCCTCGGCACGCCGGCGCTGTCGGGCAGACCTAAGGTTGCGGCCCCTGATCCCGCTCTGGCTAAAAGACTGTCGGAGTGTCCATGGTAGCAGCCGGAGAACTTTAGTATCATATCCCTGCCGGTGAAGGCTCGCGCTAGCCGCAGGGCACTCATCGTAGCTTCTGTACCTGAATTGACAAAGCGCACGAGTTGCATGGAGGGTACGGCGCTGGTTATCATTCTGGCGAGGAGGGTCTCTCTTTCCGTGGGTGCTCCGAAGCTCGTTCCGTTTTCTACGGCGTCCTTTAGAGCAGCGACTATTTGCGGGTGGGCATGGCC
>JAVLBD010000156.1:0-3471 GCA_031581405.1 Dehalococcoidia bacterium | reverse complement strand
TTTCCAATTTGGCTCCGCATTTGCCACAGAACTGCATACTTTCTGGATTCTCAAACTGGCATTGCGGGCATTTCATTATTTAGTAACCTCTGTCAAGCTTGCACCCTCTCCAGCACCTCTTGCGTCCTGCGCAGCCAGTAGTCCATTCCCATTGCTTGGAACGCTGCCTCTGCCTTTTTTAAGTTTTCTAGTGCCTTTTCACTCTGGTCCATCGCAGCATAAAGCTCTCCCAGGTAGAGATAACCTTCAGAGCACAGCGGCTTCATTTTCCATTTATTACAGTGCTTGATTCCCTGCAGAATACACTCTTCAGCATTACTATATTGTGATTCATCCACTTTACCCAGGACCATCCCTAAGAAGATCCATGCTACTCCTAACGCCCATTTCTCGTCGTTGCTCCGTGCTAACTCCAGAGCTTCCTCAGCACACTTCCGAGCACTCTCCAGGTCACCCAAATCGAAATGAACCATACTCAAAGCTACTTTATTAAGAGACATTAGCATAGAAAGCCCTGTATCCTCCTGTATTTGAAGCCCTTTCTCTATATATTGACGAGCTGTTTCCGGATTCTTAACTAAACGATATCCCCAGCCCAACAAACCCGAGGCAAGGCTCATTACAGGTATTATCTGCCCCTGCTCCCCATATGCGACAGCTTTTTGCAGATGGTTAATAGCGTTCTCGCCATCTCCCCTAGCAATATATAGCAAACCGTACGTAATTTCCACGAAACCTAAGCTGTATAAGTTATCCATATACTGTACAAAACGGAGGCCCTTTTCGCACAAAGCTACTCCCTCTTTGAAATCTCCCATGAAGCCCATAGCCTGCCCACAATACGAACATAGAGCTGCATATATATTGAAATTGAGTGCTACTCCGAAAGATTCAGACTCTCTATGAGTCTTCTCAAGCAAAGAAAGGACCTTGGGTGCTATTTCAACTGTCTTTACAAGTTCCCCAAGTATGGCATAGGAGGAGCAAAGATTGAACGCAGTAGGAGCCATAATCTCAATATCCTCTATCTTGGCTGCCATATCAAAGCAATACTCGGCGTACCTTATCCCCTGCTTAGAATCTCCTTTAAACGTATGACAGAGGCCTATGTTGCTATAGAGGATTGCTAGGCTCCTAAGGTCACCGAACTCTTTCGCCAATAGCTCTCCTTCCTCAAGAATCTGGAGCGAATCTTCAGGGTAAGCAAGGAGCTTCATGGGGCTTTCCATCAGAAGAAGTATCTCGATTTCTTTCTTTCGGTTCTCCTCGTTCTGAGGCATTTTCTTTAGTATATTTAGCGCTTCCCTGTAGAAATAAAAGGCTTCCCTGTTGGCATAGTGACCTGAAGTCTTGTCCCCAGATAGCTTCAGATACTCATAAGCCTTCTCCCGGTTCTCGGTTCTGGCATAATGATGAGCCAGCATTTCATAGAATTCCTCCAACCTATCTGGATACAGCTCCTCAATTGCTGTCCCTATACTTTCGTGTAACTCCTTTCTCTTTTTTAGAAGTAGGCTATTATATGCCACCTGTTGAGTAAGAGCATGCTTGAATATGTATTCCAGCTCGGGGAAAAGGTTCTTCTCGTAGATGAACTCCAGCCCCTGGAGGTTTAGTAGACATGATTTAAGCTCCTCACTCATCCCTGTGATGGTCTGGAGGATACGAAATGCGAAGTCTCTACCAATAACAGAGGCTACCTGCATAGTGCGTTTGAGGTTGTCCTCCAATCGGTCCATGCGGGCTGCGATGATTCCCTGAATGGTGTCAGGCACCTGGATTTCGGAGGCTTTGGTGCTCAACACGTACTTGTGGTCTTTCTTTTGGATGGAGCCGTTCTCCACCAAGGTGTGGGTAAACTCCTCCATAAAGAGGGGATTTCCAGCCGCTCTGGTAAAAATTAGGTCACTTAATTCAGGCACTACTTCTCCATCCTCAAGGATCGACTTCACAAGGTCGGCGCTGTTATCCGTGGATAGTTGTTCAACACGGATCTGGCTGTAGTAGGATTTGCTTGCCCATTGATGGGTGTATTCCGGCCGGTAGAGAATGATTAGCAGGATACGGGCATTGGTCAGCCAGCCTATTAGATAGGTTAGGAATTCCTCCGAGGTCCTATCGATCCATTGAAGGTCATCAATAGCAATAATAAGGGGTCTGTTTTGACTCTCACGGATGAGGAGATCCCTGATAGCCTCGAAGATTCTCTCCCTTTTCTGCTGGGGTTCCAATATGATGTAATTCGCATCCTCTACGTTAAGGGATAGAATGTCATGTAGCGACGGAAGGATATTCTCAAGATTCACGTCGAGGAGCGTAATCTTATCTACCATCTTTTTCTTGACAATAAACTCCCGCTCTCCCTCATTAATATCGAAGTAGGTCCTCAGGATATCCATCAAGGGAAGGTAAGCCATTAGGCCACCGTAATGGAGACATTGGCCCTCAAGGCAAGTGTATTCATCTATAGGAATCACTTCCTTAAGCTCTAGGATGAGCCTCGACTTGCCCACGCCAGCCTCGCCCACGATTCCTACCACCTGGCCGGACCCAGTTCGTGCTTTCCCGAAGGCCTCTTTAAGGGCTGCAATCTCCCTCTGCCGGCCCGCGAATTTGGTGAGGCCCCTGGCGACTGATGCTTCTATTCGTGTCTCAACCTCGCCAGCTTCGATAATCTGGTAGGCCTCGACAGGCTCCTCTTTCCCTTTAACCTGTATCTTTCCCATAGGCTCGAACTTGAAGAAGTCCCTGGCTATCTTATAGGTATTTGCGGAAACCAGAACTATGCCGGGCTTGGCATTGGTCTCCATCCTCGAGGCCAGATTGACGGTGTCACCAATGGCGGTGTAGTCCATGCGCAGGTCATTCCCCACCGAGCTCACGATCACCGGGCCGGAGTTGAGGCCTACTCGCATCTTGAACTCTACTCCGCACTCCTTCTCTATTCTCTCACCGTATTCCCCGATAGATTTCTGCATCGCTAGGGCCGAATAGCACGCTCGCTGAGCGTGGTTTTCATGGGATACTGGTGCACCGAAGAGAGCCATGACACCATCACCGGTGAACTTGTCGATGGTGCCCTCGTACTTGTGGATTTCATCCATGAGAACCTGATAGCAGCCGTCCATGATCTGGTAGACTTCCTCAGGGTCGAGCTTCTCAGATATGGAGGTGTAGTTGGCCACATCAGCGAAGAGCACGGTGACTAGCTTGCGCTCTCCCTCGATGGAGCTGCGTGAGTCGATGATTTTATCAGCGAGGGATTTTGGTATATAGGATTGTGGCTCAGTATAGTCAACATAAGTCACTACTTCGGTCTGTGCCAAAGCATGACCGCATTTACCGCAAAATTTATACTCAGGTGGACTTGAGGAATTGCACTGTGGGCAAGTCTTTTCCAATTTGGCTCCGCATTTGCCACAGAACTGCATACTTTCTGGATTCTCAAACTGGCATTGCGGGCATTTCATT
>JAVLBD010000155.1:0-3584 GCA_031581405.1 Dehalococcoidia bacterium | reverse complement strand
CATCCTATCACTATTGACCTTAATTTCCCGAATGAGATTCAATCCGGTTAAACTACGTGCAATACCGGGCACAAGTACCTCTTTTAAGGCTTCCTGGATTTCTTCTTCTGACGCCATTCATATCCTCCTTTGAGTTCTTTTTTCATTTCCTGTCAACATGTTGTCCAAGCTATATCAAATAAAGTTGTCGATCATCCAGCCGGCTTCATATGCATACCGCCCCCCAGGTATTTAACATCCGTGAAGCCCTTCTCTTTCAGTATTCTTACTGATTCCGAGGAGCGAACTCCCTTCTCGCATATTGCGAGCAGGGGCCTATCTTTACACAGTTCTTCACACTTCTCCCTCAGTTCCTCAAGAGGGATATTCTGGCAATCGAGTTCCGATAGCTGATTGCCCTCTACCTCATAGGGCTGCCGGACATCGACACCAATAGAATCACCGAGTGGTGTATCTGGCCGGATTTGATCAATTCCTTCCAAAAGAGAGTTCCTGCCTATTGCTCCCAGAGAGAATAGCGGGTCTACTGCAGGAGCATACGGCGGCGCATAGGCGAATTCCATATCGAGGAGATCCTCAAGATGTCCATTGTGTTTGAGAAGTGCGGCGAAGACATCCACACGTTTGACTACCTCACCCTTGCTGTATCCCTGCAGACCCAGCAGTCGTCCCGACCCTTTGTCATACACCAGCTTGAGAAATACGTTTTGCGACTCAGGGTAATAATCCGCCTTATCGGTAAAGGTGCCCCAGACGCTGCCTGCATCGAAACCAGCGTCCCTGGCAGCAACTTCCGTGAGGCCGGTGGAGGCTACATTCATGTCGAATATTTTGGCGGCTGCACTCCCGACGACAGGGCGGAATCTCTCATCCCCTCCCCCCAGATTTGACCCAACGATACGACCCTGGCGGTTGGCAAGGGAGCCAAGAGGAAGCTGTAGAGGCTTACCCGATATCATGTGTTTCATTTCAACACAATCGCCAGCGGCGAAGATAGTGGGATCGCTTGTGGCCATTTTATCATCTACTACTATGCCACCCCACTTACCCAATTCCAGGCCACATTCTTCGGCCAGTTTACCATTGGGCCTGACGCCGACAGCTATCACGGCGCGATCCACCTCGAAAGCTCCCTGTGAAGTCTTAAGGGTGACCCCCTCATCGGATTCCGTAATTTCCTGCAGAGGGCAATCTGTGTATAATTTTACACCTTCGCTCTTGATGTACTCCTCTACAGCGGAAGCCATCTCGGTGTCTAGGATGTTGGATAGTATATGTGAGGCCGCTTCAATGAGAACCACATCAACCCCCCACAGAGCCCCAAAGGACTCCGCCAGTTCGCATCCGATGAACCCACCTCCCACAATTCCCACCTTCTTAATCTCTCCGCGCTCCAGGGATTTCCTTAGATCGATCGCATCATGCAGGGTTTTAAAAGTAGTGATGCGTTTGCTACCTTTGGGAACCACAGGCAGTATAACAGGACTGGCCCCCATGGCCAGGACCAGTTTGTCATAGGAGTACTCAGAATCCTCCCCGGTCTTAATCGAGCGGCAGTAAACCTTACGGGCATCCCTATCGATCCGCTCAACCCTGGTATCGATGATGACCTCAAGTCCCTTAGCTGTTCTAAAATATTCCGGGTCTCGCACGATGCCATAGGCTGTCTCCCTCAGTTTGTCTGCGTTTTCGATGTCTCCGGAAACGTAGTAGGGCATACCGCAGGCAGCATAGGAGATGTACGTATCCTCATCAATGACCAATATTTTGGCGTTCGATAAAAGCCTTCTCGCGCGGGCCGCAGCTCGAAGCCCTGCGGCGGACGCACCTACAACTATGATGTCGTAAGCCTGATTTTCGCTCATCTTGTTCCTCCTTGAAATAATCTCTGTATTTAAATTAAGGCCTGTGGTCTGTTATAAATTGATATGCTGAGATAAACTTATGACTGCACGACAGGCCAGGAGTAAACGGGCTCCACGCAGTTTACCGGATTTTTCGTATATACTATTTCAGTTGTGCTCAACTGTTAAGTGGCTTTAGAAGTGTTCCTGTACCAGTGTGATCAACTCTCAAGGGTAGTGGCGCAGATACACCCTTTTCTGTGGAATGGGTAATTTAGGCAAAAACGTTTTGGGGTCTATAGGGATGTGATCCTTCGACTACCGGGACACCCACTGTCGCTTTTATTTTGCCAATCAATACATCTTTGTATGGGCAGTGGTCTACAATACAGGTTGCTATATGAACAACTGTTGGTTTCTCTTCCATGTGAGCATTCCACAGCTTAACCTGGGCAAGTCGAGGTACAATGGCTGCTCCTGGACAATCGCCGCAGTTTAATAGACCCAGGATTTCCGCATCTTCATATCTGGAAAATTCACCTTCTCTACGGTTGAAGGCAACACAACACCTGGAACAAGCGATGCAAACGTCATCCATTGCCCGTTTACAACCTACAATTAACACTTTTTCCATCTTTTTCACCTTCTTATCCGCTGTTCTCTATTTAGAACTCTCGACCTATACTATAGTTCTCAACCAAGAAAAAAACCAGAGGGTCTCATTCCTGACCCTCTGGTCACTTATTTCTCCTATTAGCAGCATCTTGCGCTCCAACCATGGACAATGCCATGTTCCGTCAAGGCGGGTAACATTGCACCCTCCTTGCCTAGTGAGCGGCAATCATCGACGATCTATTCCACAAACAGGCGACAATCAAACGAATGAAACCCCTAAACGCAACCGGTTGGCTTGGGCAAGCCAGCCACTTTACAGGCTCCCGCCGCTGGCCCCTTGGGGAACATTTCATAAACGTATTTCAGGTCAAAGTCATTTTTCTTGCACAGCATGCGTACTGGTGGGGCAACCCCAAATTGCAGGTAGTAATCACGAATGTAGTTCACTAACCTCCACTGGTCTGGGGGCATAGGCGTAATGCTGCTCTCGTCTTTGGCCAGGTCCTCCGCTACAGCCTCGCTCCATTTTTCTGGTTCCTGAATGAAACCATCTTCATCAATCTCGAACTCTACTCCGGCAAGTATAGCCTTTGGCAATTTTCTCCTCCTTGATAATTTTTTCCTATTTATAGCACCGTGTCTCGTTATTGTGCATGAGGACTGGTGCCTTGCCTCTTTTTCTACCCTTCCTACACCCCTGACACACCTTCGATAACCGCCGTCTCATCTTGCCAGTACGGATACTGAGGGCCGTGTTTTCTTTTCCCTGTATGCTAGCGATATGAAGGCCTCAGCCCACTCGGGCGTGCCCAGGGCATGCAGATGAGTATACGTAGCAAACATATTCTTATATGTGATGCCGTCTACCTCGCCATCTATCCCGTGCCCCCGCTTCAATCGATAGGCAAAACCTAGATCACTTGATGTGGATAGCCTTGAATGATGGAATTCGTGACCCCGCAGGGTCATACCAATGGGGAATAGTGGATTCTCCCCGGTTACCTCAGCCTCTACATAACCATGACCTTGAGGACGCTGTGATATCTCTACCTCCGCAGGAACTGCTCCTACCATTTCATACTGTCGGCCCTGCCAGTAGATACCACTGCACAGATACATTAGGCC
>JAVLBD010000154.1:0-3601 GCA_031581405.1 Dehalococcoidia bacterium | reverse complement strand
CTCCTAGGCAATACCGGCTTAATTTCCTCGAAGAGTGGCGGTCGCTCTTCAATAACACAAATGTGTACCGAACCCTAGAGCTTTTCAACAGCGACACAGGACAGAGCGAAATCCTGGGTCCCTTTTTGGTAGACATTGACAACGCAAAGTGGAAAGATGGCTACGAAGAAAACCTACACGATGCTTTACTTGTGACGCGCAGAGTGGCGGACTTCTTAAGTAGGCATTGCAAATTGAGGGACCTAGACCTCCGTGTATTTTTTAGCGGACGCAAGGGTTTCAACATTGAGGTGCGCCCTCAAGCTCTTGGCATAGATGGCCCCGTTGCCCAACAGAAAAGGTTATCTGCGGAGAAACTTCATGAGATCGTTAATCATTTTGGCACGGGTAGCAACATCGTTAGTTGCAAAGACACGACCATTGACCAAATCTATGGGAACGAGTTCAGCAACTACAAGTTAAAACACCAGTATATCCGCCTTCGTGGCTCTTGGAACAAGTGGGTCGGTGAGAATAATATTTGGAAAGCTCGGAGCAAGATCGAGCTTACACCCAAAGAGCTAGCGACTTTAACAGTGGATGAAATTTGCGCAAGGGCTGAGAGACTTAAATGAACAGCTTCACTTTTTCGATCTGCTCCTAATGGTGGAGCGCTCTAGCAAAGTAACTTCACTTCGTTAATCAGTACGTAACAATAGAGCACCATTAAACCAATGCCACTTTCATCAAACCGTCCAAACCTGCTATAATATTTATGGAAATATGTACGCTACGGACACCAAGTCCCTCCGTTGACAGTGGATACCCACAAACGCTATAATCAATCGTCTAACCTTGACGTTTCGCACGTCATCCAATAATCAAAAAACATAAGTGGGGAGTGAGTATGGCTAAAGAAAACAAAGAAAAAGACCAGAAGCTACTGAACCTCGACCGGTCAGAGAGAGCGGGAATCATCAAGAGTACTACGGAGAGCGGATTCGAACCCAAAGCTACCGCCTATAATCCGGACGATCTCAAGGGCTTCGACTACAAGAGAGATCTCGGCGACGACGGGGATTACCCGTACACCCGCGGCCTGTATAAGGGAATGTATCGCAACATCCTGTGGGTCAGTGCCCAGGCCTTGACTCGGGAGACAGCGGAGAAGAGCAGGAAAGACCGGGAGGTTGTCTGGGCGGGCGGCGCTGATACCGTGTATCTGTCCTCCGGCGACGTCAACAGGACCGGCTGCGACCCGGATCACCCACTGGCCAAATATGATATGGGCTATTGTCCGGAGAACTATTCCTGGCGCAGGATAGAGAGGGACCTGGAAGGGATCAACCTGGAAACGGCGATCGTCACCTTCCACGGCGCATCCTCGCAGCAGGACGACGTACTGTGCGTGGCACAGCTGGCTACCGTTGCGGAAAAATGGGGAGTGGACAAACAGAAGATCAGGGGCTCATGTATCAACGACCCCATATCCAACGTAGCCACCAGCTTCAGCGTCGAATTTCCACTGGATATAGGTCGCAGGCTCAACGGCGACCTCACCGAGTACGTCTGCAAGGAAATGCGTACCTTCTCCCCGTTTGCCCCCATTGCCTACGATCTGTGGGAGGCCGGCTGTAACTCGGTGCAGCAACTGGGTATCATAATGTCTTCAACCGCCGCCTACTGCCAGGAGGCTATAGACCGCGGTGTACCGTTCGACATGGTAGGCCGCAGGGTTACCATCAGCATTGCTTCCTCGCTGGACTTTTTCGAGACGGTATGTAAGCTACGGGCAGCTCGAAGGATGTGGGCTAAGATCGCCAGGGAGCACTTCGGTGCCAAGGACGACAAGCTTTGTCGCCTGCGCATCGCGGTGAGGACGCCGGGACAAACCATAACCCGCCAGCAACCGCTGAATAATATCGCCCGCATCGGCTTCCAGGCGTTGGCCGCCGTACTCGGCGGAGCCGCCGCCGTAGACTACGCTCGCCACGATGAAGCCTTCTGCATCCCGTCCGAGGAGTCCTCGATGATAACGCTGGCACTCAACCACATCATCGGCCAGGAGACCGGCGTCGGCCTTACTGCAGACCCCCTCGGCGGCTCATATTATGTGGAGTGGCTCACCAACAAGCTGGAGGATGAAGCAACCAAGCTGATGAAAGAAATAGAGAAAATGGGCGGCATTTGGAAGGTATCAGGAAGCGGATGGCTAAAGCAGTTGGTCAACAACGCTCGCGAGGAAAGGATGGCGGCTTTGGCTGATGGCTCCTTGCCGCAGGTGGGGGTAAACTTCTTCCGGCAATCGGAAGACAAGGACCCCGATATCGTAGAGTACGAGTTCGATAATATGGAGAAGGTTCAGTCCGACCTTTTAGCCGAGATTACGGCATACAAGGGGAACCGCGACATCAAGAAGACCCGCGAGGCACTGCTTACGCTCAGGGATAAGGTCAAGACCAAAGAGAACCTGATGTACCACATCGTCGATTGCTTCAAGGCCGATGCCACCCGATCGGAGATATTGGGTATGATACGCGAGGGATTCGGCTACAGCTACGATACGGTGGATATGATCAAGCGGCCGGACTTCCTAAACTAGTCACTCATCGCTCTTATACTATCGGAGGTGAAAGTGGATAAATCGGAAAGAAAAATACGCGTTCTGGTAGCCAAACCCGGTACCGATTCTCATTACCGGGGTGCCGAGGTTATATGCCAGATACTCAGGAACGCCGGTATGGAGGTGATCTATACAGGCAGGTATCAGACCTCGGATATGATCGTGAATGCTGCAATTGCGGAAGACGTAGATGTGGCTTGCCTCAGTTCCCTGGCGTGGTCACAAGAGAAATATTATATCGAAGTAGCCAACATGCTTAAAGATAGAGGCTCCGATATATGTGTGGTAGGGGGAGGCATCATTTCTAAAAAGGCCATGCCGAAACTTAGGGAGGCCGGGGTTTCCGGACTTTATGGTCCCGGCACGCCAAATGAGGAGATAATCAATCATATCGTGGAACGGGTTAAGAAAGAAAGGTGGCATGAGAATTAGCTCCACGTGCTGCGATAGGATTCCAAAGGAGGCTATATAATGCAAACGGAGCAGCGTGTTACGGCATCAGGGATGCCGGTAAAAGATATCTACACCCCGGAGGATATAAAAGACCTCGACTACGACAAAGATCTCGGCATTGCCGGGAAACCTCCCTTTACTCGAGGCCCCTATCCCTCAATGTATCGCGGGCAGGTTTGGACCATCAGGCGACTCAGCGGGTTCAATACCCCCGAGGAATCCAATAAGCTCTACCGCGAGGAATACGCGATGGGACAGACCGGTTTCTCGGTGGCTCCGGACATCACCACCGCTGTTGGGGTCGATGCTGATGACCCTATTGTCGAAAATGAGATCGGCCACTCCGGACTACCATTGAATACTATTGAAGACGTGGAGGTGGCCTTCGAGGGTCTTCCTATAGACCGCGTGTCGACTTATCTGGCAGAGAGAGGCCCTATAACCGCCATGTATTTTGCCATGGCTGAGAAGAGGGGAATAGACCTGCAGCAAATTAGAGGCACCACCGCCGGTTGCATGCTGAGCTGGGCTTGTTTGAACATCCCG
>JAVLBD010000153.1:0-3609 GCA_031581405.1 Dehalococcoidia bacterium | reverse complement strand
ACTTCACCATTACCTGCCACCGCGGCCGGCACGAATCCACAGTTTTGTCTATCTGTGTGACCTGAAGGAGTCTGCGCGATTCAGTCAATCGCTGGATTTCCTGAGCATCCTGGTCGGTGCTGGAGGTCAAGCGGACGAGCTTATCGCTGCCTCGCTCCGTTATGCCGCTGCAGCGCATCAGGAACCCAGGGATTTCCTCACCCGCGCTGGCAGGGAGGTAGCGGTGCTCCTCGGCAGCGAGACAAACAGGCTGACGACAATCCTGAGGAGGATAAAGTATTGAATAGGTTGTATGTTATTCTCGGGAGGACGAAAAGGTGATGGAGGAGAGGAGATTGGGCATCGTCGTCTCGGGCTCGCTGACCAGGGGTGTAGAGGTCAGGCTTGATAGTGCTATCTCGGTTGAAGACATAGCTGTTGGCCGCTATGTAACCATAGAGGGTGAAAAACGGCGCTTTTTCGGTATGATCACCGATGTCACCCTGGATGCCAGCGACCCCGGGCTTATGACCACACCTCCCGATGTCTCCGACCCCTTTATCGTTGAGGTCCTGTGTGGGACCAGCATATTCGGCAGGCTCCATGTGCTGCCCTCGCTCACCCTCGGCGGCGATGCTATGAGCCTTCTTGAGGGCCCCCAGCCGGTGAAGACCGTTCCCACACATTTCTCTGTTGAACGCGAGTCCAGCGAGGAAGATGTGGCGCGGGTATTCGGGCAGGTAGAGGAAAAGCAGTTCTATATCGGTACTCCGCTCGACATGGAGACTAAGGTCCGTCTTAACCCGGAGGAGCTGGTAAAGCGCTCCAGCGGTGTTTTCGGCAAGAGTGGCACGGGTAAGACCTTTCTGGCAAGGCTCATCCTCATCGGGATAATACAGGAGGGAGCGGCGGTCAACCTGGTCTTCGATATGCACAGCGAGTACGGCTGGGAGGGCACCAGCGAGGATAATCGCAAGGTGAAAGCGCTGAAGCAGCTCTTCCCCTCGAAGGTGGCAGTGTTTGCCCTCGATGAGGAGAGTGCCCGAAGGCGCAAGGTCTCCACCGACTTCATAGTGGAGATCGGCTATGGCGAGATCGAGCCTGAGGACATCACCATGCTCAGGGAGACGCTTGGTCTCACTGAGGCTGCGGTGCAGGCTACCTATCGTTTAGCCCGCAGGTTTGGCGAGCGAAAATGGCTGGAGAGCTTCCTTGCCATTGAGGGCAAAGAAGAGCTTGGCGAACTGGCACAGAGCCTGGGCGAGCATGAGGCAACCATAGCGGCGCTCCACCGGCGCCTGGACAGTTTAAAAAGGCTTCGCTTCCTCGTGCCGCAGGCCAGAGATAATACTATCCAGCGCATCCTGGAGTATCTCGACCGGGGGATGAACGTCGTCCTTGAGTTTGGTCGCTACACGGATTATACGGCATACATTTTAGTGGCAAACCTTCTCACCAGGCGCATTCACGCTCAGTATAGAGAGCGGATGGAGCAGGCGATGGGGGAGGACATCACTAAACCCCCGCCGTTGGTCATAACCATTGAGGAGGCGCACAGGTTTCTCAGCCAGGAGCTTGCCGGGCAGACTATATTCGGCACCATTGCCCGCGAGATGAGGAAGTATAATGTCACCCTGCTGGTGATCGATCAGCGACCCAGCGGCATCGATGAGGAGGTGATGAGCCAGATCGGCACCAAGATAACCTGCCTCCTAGATAACGAGCGGGACATCGATAGCGTACTCACCGGGGTGTCGGGCAAGAGTGAGCTTAAGGCGGTGCTGGCAAAGCTCGATAGCAAGCAGCAGGCTCTTATCTTCGGACATGCTGTGCCCATGCCGGTGGTGGTGCGGACAAGGGAATACGGATCACCCCAGTCCTACAAGGAGCTTGGCTTTCGGGAAGCGCTGGAACTGAAGAAGCAGACGGAGGAGGAAGCGAAGGATCTGTGGGGATAATGAAAAAGGCGGTAGAGAAATGTCAACGCAAAGAATAATAAAAATGGTGGTCTTTGGCGCGCTGCTTGCGGGTGCCGGGGGCTTTTTCGGGCTCGTCCTGAGATGGGCCGATAGCGGGTGGGAGTACCTGATGCCACCGACATGGGATGCCTTCTACCTGGGCGTGTGGTTCATTGGGGCAGTGCTGGCCGTGGCCGTGACCGGCGGTCTCGTCGCTGTTCTCCTGCGACCTTTCTGGGTGGCGGCCATCGCCTTCGCAGTATCCGCCCTGGCGATGTTCTTCACCTGGGATATATCGATGATCGGTATCATTGTGGCAGTGATCTACCTGCTGATGGGACTGCTCTATGTGTTAGCAGTGAGGGGCGAGATCGAGAACCGTATCAAATTTTCAGTGTGGCATTTAATGCGTCCACAGATCATCTTGCTGGTGCTGCTGACGGCGTTCCTAAGTACCAGCGTCTATTTTGGATATGCGGAGGAGATCGATAAAAATGGCTTTACTTTGTCGGAGGAGACCATCGACTGGGTTGTAAAGGTAGCGGATGAGCATATTATAGATAGGATAGTACCTGAGGGAACGTTAAACAATAGGGAAAGGCAGGATGCTGTGGACGAATTACGGGACTATCTTGAGAACGATGTGAAGAGCGATATGGAGCCCTATGAGGACTATACACCGGTAGGGCTCGCTGCCATTGTCTTCGGGATTATGACGCCCATAACGTTCTTGCTTTCCTGGATACCGATATTGATCCTTTCGCTTATCTTTATCCCCCTCATTCGTTTCGGGGCGGTGAAAAAGTCGGCTAAAGCGGTCGAGGTAATCAGATTGAGCATTGAATAGAGGGTAGGGCGTGACTGTTGAAAGCAACCTGAAGCGCTATCCTCTGATCCGGGAGATTGACACCTCGCTAAATGCCCCTGAGGCCTTCGAGTTTTTAAAGGGGCGTCCTTTCAGCTTTTTCCTCGACAGCGGAATGGACCACGAAAGGCTGGGGCGTTACTCTTTTATGGGGAGCGACCCGTTTCTCATTCTGAAAAGCCGCGGTGAAGAGATTACCCTTCTTCACGGCGATCAGCAAGAAACAGTGATCGGTAATCCTTTTGATGTACTGGGGCAGATACTCGATAAATATGCCCTCCACCCTTTACCTGACCCCATTCCTTTTATTGGTGGTGCAGTAGGCTACCTTAGCTATGACCTGTGTCACTTCATCGAGCGCCTGCCCAAAACTGCTATCGATGATCTGAAGCTCCCTGAGTGCTATATAGCCTTCTACGATGCTATCATCGCCTTCGACCATCGGGAGGGGAGGGCTTACATTGCTGCAACCGGCTTCCCCGAGATGGAGGAGGCCAGCAGAATGAATAGAGCGACAGGGCGTATAGATGAGCTGAGCGATATCATGGCGGGAAAACCCTGTCATGATATGATACCCGGTTCAGCAGAAGCAGAAATACAACGCTCTGAGTTGGTCCTTGATTCGAAAAGTTTGAAAAGCGAGAAAAATTCGAGAAGTTCGAAAATACACGCCAACTTCACCCATGAAGAGTATGTTGAGGCGGTGGCTGTGGCCAGGGAGTACATCTGTGCCGGGGATATCTTTCAGGTCAACCTGTCGCAGCGCTTTGAAGTGGACTTGCCCGTTGCCCCCTACGAGCTCTATAG
>JAVLBD010000152.1:0-3615 GCA_031581405.1 Dehalococcoidia bacterium | reverse complement strand
CCTCCATTCTTGTAGTCTGCTGAAAAAGAGGTGCAGGATACTTCCTGCCGGGGGTCTGGGGGTGTCCCCCAGCTTTTATAATCCCCCAATCTTGGGGGATTAGGGGGTTGTTTGAGACTATTTCAGCAATCGCTTAGGATATACTACGGCTGCAAACGATAAAAGGGATAAAAAGGGCGTAAAAGGGACAAGGTAGTAAATAGCAGCAATGCCCGTGAATAAGTGAAACTATAGATGCGCGTAGGAATCGGTTATGATGTTCATCCCCTGGTCGAGGGGCGCCCTCTGGTTCTTGGAGGAGTGCTCATATCATTCGGGCGAGGCCTCCATGGTCATAGCGATGCAGATGTGCTGACGCATGCCATCATAGAAGCCCTTCTCGGCGCTGCCGCCTTGAAGGACATCGGCACCCATTTCCCCGATTCCGACCCACAGTATAAAGATATATCCAGCATCACGCTTCTCAAACGTGTTGGTACCATGCTTCGGGAAGGGGGCTTCACTATCGAAAATATTGATGCTACCGTAGTTTGCGAGCAACCGCGGCTGGCGGAATACATTAACGAAATGTGCCGCAACATTAGTAAAGCCTTGGGCCTAAATAAGGAACAGATCTCGGTAAAAGCCACTACCTCTGCAGGTCTGGGTTTCCTTGGCGAAGGTATGGGCATCGCTACTCATGCCGTTGCACTTGTCGATAAGAGCAAATAATAACAATGAGAATTTATAACACACTATCAGGCCGAAAAGAGGATTTCGTAGCTGGTGACCCTGTTAAGATATATGTTTGCGGGGTCACCCCCTACAGCGAATGCCACATCGGCCACGCTATGAGCTATATCCTCTTCGATGTCATCAGGCGCTACCTTGAGTTTTGTGGCCGCAGGGTAAAGTACGTACAGAACTTCACCGATATAGATGACAAGATAATAGCCCGGGCGAATCAATCAGGGCTTTCCACACAGGAGCTTGCCGAGGGGTTCATTACAGAATATTTTACCGATATGGATTCCCTGAATATAAAAAGAGCCGATGTTTATCCCAGAGCTACCGAGGAAATGCCCAAAATTATCGAGGTTATAGCGGGCCTTATTGAGAAAGGGCATGCCTATCAGGCGGGAGGCGACGTCTATTTCCTGGTGAAAAGCTTCCCCGAATATGGAAAGCTCAGCCATCGCAGTTTGAGCGATATAATGGGCGGAGCAATTTGTGAGGAAAAGGTCGAAAAGAAGCATGCCATGGACTTCGCCCTTTGGAAAGCAGCCAAACCCGGCGAGCCCTGGTGGGACAGCCCATGGGGACCGGGTAGACCCGGCTGGCACATCGAGTGCAGTGCTATGTCTTTGAAATATTTGGGTGATACCATAGATATACACGGTGGCGGTCAGGATCTTATCTTCCCCCACCATGAGAACGAGATTGCTCAGTCGGAAGCTTTCGCCGGCGTTAGCCCCTTTGTCAAGTACTGGATGCATAACGGGTTGCTACAACTTGGCGACGAGAAGATGAGCAAATCGCTGGGTAATCTGATCACGGTTAGAGAGGCCCTGGAACATTCTAGCAGCGATGCCATCAGGCTCTTTGTCCTCAGCTCCCACTACCGGAGTCCTCTTACTTACAGCGAGGATGGACTGGACGCCGCAGAGCGTGGAGTGGAGAGACTGCGCCTGGCAGCTCATCGACAATGCGGCGACGGCCCACCTGCGCCCGAGGCTACCGTGTACCGCGAGCGCTTCACCGAGGCAATGGACGATGATTTCAATACCGCCCAGGCTATCGCCTCCCTCTTCGATCTCGCCTCAGAGATCAACCGGTCTGCGGACGAAGGACATTCAACCGAAGAAGCGCAGAGTGTGCTTACGGAATTGGCTGGGGTGCTGGGGTTCTCACTTGAATCAAGAAAGCCTACGGTAGATATAAGTAGCAGTATCGTGGAATTAGCAGGGCAGTTCGGTGTCGCTACGGGTACGGATGAACCACAAAGAGAGACTTCCTCTATCATTGAACTATTGATCGAAAAACGCACGGAATATCGACAGACGAGAGAGTGGGCCCTTGCCGATAAAATCCGCGCACAGTTGTTAGATCTCGGTATAGTACTGGAGGACACCTCTGGAGGAACCACCTGGAGGCATAAATAGGTAAGGTGGCTCGGAAGCATATAATATTGACTGCTTGCGGGCTTAAATGTATATTCATACTAGAACACGGGTTTCAGACACCAGAAGGGAGGCGATAGCATGAAGACGCTGGAATATTTCGCGCTTGCGCTGATCGGCATTGGCATCCTGGGTATCATTGGCTGGGTTGCCAGGGCTTTCTTCGTCGATCCCGAAATCCCCCTGGCTCTGAGAGTTCTTGCGGGGATAGCCTCAGTTGGCTTCGTTTTGCTTCTCGGATATGTTAGCATCGATAGGATTCAGAAGGCACGTGAGGAACCCAACGAAATCAAGGAGGTGAAGCATTGATTATTGTAACATCAAGCCATATAGAGGGTAAGAAGACTATCAAGACACTGGGAATGGTGAGGGGTAGCACCATCAGGGCCAGGAACGTCGGAAGGGATATGGTCGCTGGACTGCGCAGCATGGTTGGCGGGGAGATCTCCGAATATACCAAGCTCATGGCCGAGGCCAGAGAGCAGTCCATACAGAGAATGACCGATCAGGCTGAAGCAATGGGTGCCAACGCTATCGTGGACACGAGGTTCGTCACCTCAATGGTAATGAGCGGGGCCTCTGAACTCCTGGTCTACGGAACAGCGGTGATCGTAGAGTAGTAGCTTATACTGTTCTAAGCGAGAGTGTAAGCCCAGATAAGGATGCCAGTAGACATCAGTAGAGGGGTAAGGAGCACAACCTGCACATTCATACCCATTGCCGGGATTAGCTTGCCGGTATCACTATAATTTCTTAACACAATCCCTATTGCCTTTGCGCTCAGCGGCAGCGTTATTAGTCCAAGTAACGCTAATGAGGGAAGTACGTTTGCAGCGACTGCCCCTATAAGGAGAGCATAGGTTAATACCAACATTAAACAATAAACGACAGCAGCATTCCTCTTGCTCAATACTATGGGAATATGCTTCCTCCCGGCACCTTTGTCAGCTTCTACATCGGGAAACTCATTAAGCAGGAGCAGGCCTGCGATAAGCAGCCCGGCAACAACCGATACAATTAACGCAGCAGTACTATAAGTCCCCGTCTGTGTCACATAGCTGCCGAAAACCATCAATCCGAACCCCAGGCCGGGGCCCGCGAGTTCCGTTATCCCGGTTAATTTAGTTAGATAAGGTGTATATAAAACAATCACAAATATACCTAAAAGCCCTATTGTCACTATTATCGACCCGTAGATATAAATGAAGTAAATGCCAATAAGAATGGTGACAGACAGGCTTCCAATAGCGAGAGCAAGCACCTGTTTTGGCGTCATTAATGCCGCAGGCAGGATACCGCTGCCACCGCTGAAGGGGGTCCGCTGTGTATTGAGGTCTATGCCGCTCTTAAAGTCAAAATATTCATTGAAAACATTGGCACTGATATGAGCGAACAAAGCACCTACAAAGGCTAACACAAAGTATGCAGCGTTAAAAGGATAGCCCTCGTATATGGA
>JAVLBD010000151.1:0-3637 GCA_031581405.1 Dehalococcoidia bacterium | reverse complement strand
ATGTGGCTTCTGCGACGCAGGGCACCTCTGCAGGTTGAAGGCACCTTCAGCAAGCTGCAGATTCTCTCTTCCGCATTCATGGCTTACAGCCATGGCAAGAACGACGGCCAGATGCCCATCGGTATTATGGCCATGGCACTGGTGATCCACACAGGAAACGAGTTTCACATCCCCTTCTGGATGGTTGCCCTCTCCGCCGGCGCAATCTCCATGGGCACTCTCTTTGGCGGATGGCGCGTTATCAAAACAGTTGGAATCAAAATCACCGCCCTCAGGCCAGTCCATAGCTTTACCGCTATGACCTCGGCGGCTACGGTTGTTGAGATCGCGTCAACCTTCGGTATCCCGGTAAGCACCACCCACTGCGTTAGCTCATCCATCATGGGTGTGGGCGCCACCAAGCGCCTCTCCGCGGTACGCTGGGGTGTGGCCAGCAATATCGTCCTCGCCTGGGTCCTGACCTTCCCCATTTGTGGCATCATCGGCTGGCTGCTGGGATCGATATTATAGCTATTGAGCTAGCCCGAGGGACAACATCCTTGCCGAGTCAATCACAATAAGCTATGATATAAATACGAACTAGAAAGCTAAGGTCACCACAACTCCCCTTCACTGGTGGCCAGAGGATATGTAATCAAGCGCAAAGAGCAAACCAGCAAAACGGCTTTAGCCGGAGTGAAGGTCCTGGAGTATGCCCAGTTAGCCGCCGGCCCCTACTGCACCAAGCTCCTTGCCGACCTCGGAGCCGAGGTGATCAAAATCGAGCCACCTCGAGTGGGCGACGAGGCCAGGAGGCGGGAGCCCTTCCTCGGTGATATCCCTCATCCGGAACGAAGCGGATTCTTCTTCTACCTGAACACCAATAAGCTGAGTATTACGCTGAACATCAACACCACTACCGGACGAAGAATATTCAGAGAACTGGTGAAGGAGTGCGATATCCTGGTAGAGGATAACCCTCCCCGGGTCATGAAGGATCTGAGCCTGGACTACGGAAGCCTGCAGATTATTAATCCACGCCTGATTATGACCTCGATCACTCCTTTTGGCCAGTACGGCCCCTATCGAGACTACAAGGCGTATCACCTCAATACCTATCACGGCAGCGGGGTAGCTAAAATCCTGGCCTCCATCCTGCCCGAGGAAACCCCGATGCCAACAAAGGGACCAGGGTTCCTCGGTGAATATGACAGCGGACTAAACGCCTCGACCGCGACCATGGCCGCCCTGTACACACGCCTATTTACCGGCAGGGGGCAGCACATCGATATTTCTAAACAGGAGTCACTGATCGCTACCGAGAGGGTAGAGATTGACATGTTCGGAAATAACGAGAGGGGAAGTACCGTCTGGTTGCAATACATGGCGGGAGGGTTACAGCGCTGTAAGGACGGCTACGTGATGATCACTCTCGGTGGTAAGCACCACTGGGATGGCCTCATTAAGCTCCTGGACAACCCGGATTGGGCTCAGGATGAGAAGTATGAAGAAGAAATAAATATATATCTTCATGCCCAGGAGATAAACAAGCATATTGCGGAATGGATGATCAATCAAACCAAGGAGGAGGTCTATCACCGGGCTCAAGCCTTGAACTGCCCTGCAGGTATGGTCACCACGGTGGAGGACCTGGTCGCTTCTGAGCAGCTTAAAGCACGAGGGTTCTTTGCCGACGTGGAGCATCCTGAGCTGGGCAAATTTAAATGCCCCACAGCATCATATCGCTTCTCCGAGACACCCATGAGACTTGAGCACCCTGCCCCCCTCCTCGGCGAACATAACGAAGAGATCCTCATCAAGCGATTGGGCTACACCCCAGAAGAGTTGGCACAAATGAGAGGAGCCGGAATTATCTAATCAGGAGGGTTATGTAATGTCACGCCTCCCCCTGGAGGGGATAAGGATTGCCGATTTTAGCTGGGCGTGGGCCGGTCCCTACGCGACCCTGCTCCTCGCCTTTATGGGCGCTGAGGTAATCAAAATCGAGACCAGTAAGCGCCCCGACCATACGAGATTGCGCGCCCTATCAACCGGCCCCGGAGCTACAGATCCCGACCTATCGCCGATCTTTAACGACCTCAATCTTAATAAGATGGCCATTACCCTGGACCTCGCCCATCCCAAGGCACTCGTGCTGGCAAAAAAGATGATAAATATAAGCGATGTGGTTATAGAGAATTTTCGCCCCGGGGTGATGGGCAGGCTGGGATTGGAATACGACGTTCTAAGGCAAATCAAGCCAGATATTGTCATGCTCTCATCGTCATCGCTTGGCGCCGAGGGGGCTGAGAGTAAATATGCTGGCTATGCCCCCATCTTCGCCGCCCATGGCGGCCTTGCCTACCTTACCGGCTACCCCGAGGCCCGTCCCGTCCCCCTTATGGGTTCCAGCGACCTGAGGAGCGCAGCCACGAGTGCATTCGCTATCCTTACAGCCCTGTATCACCGCGCACGAACCGGTGAGGGACAGCATATTGACCTCTCCTCCGTGGAGACGATCTCGGTGCTCATCGGCGATGCCATTCTCGACTATATCATGAACAGCCGGGTCCCCATCCGCAAGGGAAACCGCGATGAGATTATGGCACCACACAATTGTTATCCCTGCAAGGGCGAGGATAAATGGGTCTCTATCGCCATTGCTACGGAAGATGAGTGGCAATCATTCTGCTCTGCCCTAGGAAATCCGCCCTGGGCCGGGGAGGAGAAATTCTGTGACGCTTACCGCAGATGGCAGAATCAGGAGGAGCTCGATCGTCTCATCGGTGAGTGGACAAGCAATTATACGCACTATGAGGTAATGGAAATGCTACAACAGGTAGGGGTTGCCGCTATCCCCTCCTTCGATGGCACAGAGCTATTCCAGAATCCTCATCTCAAGGAGAGGGGGTTTGCCACCGAGGTGACGCACCCCAAGATCGGGAAACGCGTCGTGCTCGCCCCACCGTGGAAATTCTCAGACACGCCAGCGCGGGTTTCCCGCCGTGGCCCTTTGCTCGGGGAGCACAACGAATATATTTATGGCGATCTTCTGGGTATACCGGAAGCGGAGATTACACAAATGGAGGAAGAAGGGGTTTTTTACTAGAGAACCTCTTTTATCAAGATGCTCTCTTTAGCGCGATCCACAGCATACTGACAGGCCTCAAAGGCCTCCTTGCGATGGGGAGCTGCAATAGCGACAACCATGATAACATCCCCCACCTCAATCCGACCCACCCGGTGACAGATAGCCGCATCCTTAAGCTGCCAATTGGCGAGTATCTCTTCACCTATCTTTCGAATCTGCTGCTCCGTCCCTTGCTCATCGCTCTCACACTCGGCAAAACGAACCTGCCTGCCGTCAGCGGAGCACCCTCGCAGCGAGCCGATAAAGCTCACCGTGGCTCCATGACCGGAGTCCCCTCTCACTCTATCTATAACAAGGTCAGGGACGATAGGGTCTCGCGTTACATCAATCATGTTTTTCCACGCTTTTCCCTGGTTCAGCGAGAGAATCCTCGGTAACGCCTTCGCTCTGATTCTCTCGTATCTCATCTGTGGCTACTTCTGCCACAGGCCCATCAAACAGCTCCTCCAGCTCCTTGCCATAGATCGCACCCGGAATATTCGCCGCCCACGAGCACTCAAACTCCTG
>JAVLBD010000150.1:0-3645 GCA_031581405.1 Dehalococcoidia bacterium | reverse complement strand
TGCCGCGTCTGGGATGAAACTCAGGTACCCGAATCTCTGTACCGGGATCAGATTTTTTGACATAAGATGGGAAATCGACATCCAGCCAAATGTTAGTCTCAGAGCCGGAGATGAAGTATACCCTGGGCTCTTCTCCACTCATAACAAGAGTATTGTCTGGATTTCTGGCACCTAGCTTTACGGTTTTGGGGGCGGTGTCCAGGGCATCGATAACAAGCTTCTCGGGTATTTTTACCAGCCAGGCGGATCGGTCGCCGGAGGAAACCGACGTAACCTCAGCACCGCTGCTGTGAAATATGTCAGCGGCCTGCCTATTGAAACACATTATGCCAGGATCCCTTAAGATCTCCAATGCAGCCTGGTGGATCTGCAGTACCTGCTCTTTGCTTACCCTTTCATAAGGATTGCGTACTAGAATTCCTTCTCTGGGCACACTACTCCTCCTGTTGGACTATCGTTATCTGTGTTAAGAAGATTGATGAAATAGTCTTAATCAACCCCCTAATCCCCTCAATCTTGGGGGACTTTATTAAAGCTGGGGGACACTCCCAGACCCCCGGCAGGAAGTATCCTGCACCTCTTTTTCAGCAGTCTCTCAAGACATCGAGCGCTAGTCTGCAAGAATACCCTTCCTATGAGCCCTAATAAATCCTTTGCATGAGGGATCTTTCCCAATTAACATATCAGCAACTGTGACAAAGCTCATCATCTTGTTATCAAGTGGATCAAGGATAGCAGCATCGAGTCCTGCAGAGACTGCCATTAAAAGAAAAGCCCTATTGACCATTCCCCTGCGCGGTAGTCCATAAGAGATGTTGCTCGCGCCCATTACCGTTTTAGCGGAAGGATAGCGCGACTTGATGCCCTGTATAGTCCTCAGGGTAACAAGCCCCTGGGTTGAATCTACAGCAATGGGAAGTACCAGGGGATCAAAAAATACCTGCTCTTCCCGCAAACCTATCCTGGTCAAATGAGTCATCACCAGCTCGCAGGCATCCAGCCTCTCCTCTACAGTGCTGGGTATCCCCGATTCTCCCATTGCAAGAGCCACCAGCAATGTCTGACGCTCAACCGCCAGGCCTCCCACAACTTTTAGCCTCTCCGGCTCAGCATTGACCGAGTTTATCATTACCGTGTCACCCTGGTATTTGCGAAAGGCAGCCTCGATGACGCCCGGAACATCACTATCTATAGCCAGCGGCTTATCTACAGCTGCTTGAACAACTTCAACAAGCCATTCCATAGTTGCCTCCTGATGATAACGGTCACCTAAAATAGCGCCAACGTTGACATCAATGAAGTCGGCCCCGGCAACTGCCTGATTCGTAGCAAGGTTGGTAAGGAATTCGCTATCTTTGTTAGCAATGGCCTGTCCAACAGACTTATTGGATGCGTTGATCTTCTCTCCTATCACCAGCATAATTACACTCCGTAATATTCCACAATACCTGGTATCTCTGATAGCACCTGGCTTTTAATATGCGCAGGTAGCCCGTAGCCGTCGGTGGCCAGGAGCTCCTTTACTTTCACTGCCGCGCTTTCCCAGATTTGTTTTCCTCCCTTGGCCTCCCAGTCCTCCCGGTTATCCCTGTCACTAAGGGTAGGTTGATAGTGTTCGCGCCGCATGTAGTGCCTGGTATGTTTGGCAGTGACAAAATTGCCTCCCGGCCCGACCTCCTTGATGAGATCGAAGGCTAGAGTGTCTTCGTTAACATCTATGCCTTCAACTGCCCTCATTATCATCCCCAGAATCTCATTATCCACAACATATTTTTCGTAGCAGGCAGTGAGAGCGAATTCCATAAGACCAGCAGCGTCGTGGATGAAATTGGCTCCGGCAAGAGCACATAGCAAGTTAGTGATCGCAGATTCATAACCGCTCTGCGCGTCGAGCACCTTTGAGTCGGTCATACCCCCGGTCGCGTAGAATGGGAGTTTGTAGAATTGGGCCATCTGGGCACCTGCTGCGTTGATAAGACCCATCTCGACTGATCCCGCCAGATAATTGAAGTTGCTCAGGTCCGTGCTGGTTGCCACTGAGCCAAATATTACGGGGGCACCCGGATTGGCAAGCTGCGCAAGTATAACTCCCATCAAGGAATCAACTGTCTGCATTGTTACGGTACCAGCGAGGGTCACGGGTGAGGTAGCTCCGCATAGGGGCTCGGCAGGGCAGACAACAGGCACCCCACTTTTAGCAATAGATATAATAAAATCGCCATATTTCTGATCTATCTTCAGGGGGCTTATAGTACAGGCTATCAAGGATATAATAGGGCGCTGGCGAAGTTCTTCAGCAGAGCCAGCGATGATTTCCGCCATCCTTATCACCTGCTTAAGCCCATCGCTGGTGTAAAGTCCTCCCATCACATGTTTGCTTGTATTATCCAGGCCAGCGAAGAAGCGATTGACATCCACTTTCTCCGGTGGCACATCATTTGGATAGGTTGGTAATAGGAATAGATGGATATTATCCAGCTGATCAACAAGCTTGGCGATGCGTTTCAGGTCATCCAGGGTGGCTAATGTCTTTTCTCCGGTCTCCTGCCGGTAGACATTTAGAGCGGTCCCCCCGGTTCCAGTGTATACGCGGTTCCCACCCAGCATAATGTCGTGCTTCTCATCACCACCGCAGAGCCTGACCTCGGAAGGCGCCATGTTTATGAGCTCCATGGCTCTATCATGAGGCAGGCGTACAAGGCGTTTTTCCTCATCTACCCACGCCCCTGCCGCTTGGAAAAGCCCAAGGCCAGTATCCGAGTGTACCTGAAAACCCACCTCCTCGATTATCCTCATCACAGTATGGTGAATCATAAGTATTGCCTCTTCAGTAAGAGGTTTGAAACTGCCACCTGGTAGCCCCCTTCGAATCATATCCTAGTGCCTCCTCCCCGGACAATTGCGTTTATTACAGGTTTTGCAGGGATTAAAACTATCCATACCGCTGTCACATAGTCCGATACCTATGATGCCCGATATCGACTTCTGGGGCGTCATCATAAACTCCTCGCTCAGAAAGACCCCCGACGAATCTCCATTCAATGCAGGGAAGACCATCTCCTGCTGGCTAATGTCCCAATCACAGTAGCCGGGGCTAAAGCGGCGGCTTATACAAAGCCCGTGAGAATGAGCCTCGTCTCTTATCTTGTCCTGTAGTAAATCGGCCAGACTTTCAGCAACGCTTGATCCTATCGCATCCAGTACATATGCCTCAACTATAAGGTTATCATCGGCCAGCTGGCCAACGGTCTCCTCCAAGTGGCTGCCGATTGTAAGTATAAAAACAGCGATCCTCTCACAACGTTCCAGCAGCCGTGCGATAGCCTCGCTTTCAAATACAATCGGACCTTTAATAAATGATCGGGACCCCTCAACCCTCTCTATATCTTTAATTAGATATGAGTATGATGGTTCAATAAGGTGTCGAGTCTTTTCTATGTATTCATCGAGCAGCGATGATATCCGAGCCGAAGGGTCTACATCTACTGCGTATCCTAAATACCGACATACGCTCCTTCTATCGATGTCAATATCAATCCTGCTGCTTTCGGCCATCGTTCTATTCACATTATTTTCTCGTATTTCTAAAAACATAAGGCTATATGGAGTATGCTACTACTACGTAAGCCAGCGCACGTTAAATAG